>NZ_LZLU01000269.1:0-95088 GCF_001673415.1 Mycobacterium sp. 1165196.3
GGATAACGCCGTATCGGGGTCCGAGCGATTTGCCCGTCGCGGCCGCCAGGCGCGGCAACGACCCCATGACGCTGGGGGGCACGTTCGCGCCGGCGAGGTTGATGGCGGGCAGCGCGGAGACGGCGCTGTTGGCGGCCGGGATCACGCTCGTCCAGCTCGCCGGCACGGCCAGCGGGCCCAGCGACGCGGCGCTGCCGAGGCTGCCGAAGACACCCGAGCCGAGCGAGCCGAGCGCGCCCGCGCCGGAGCTCGCCGCGCTGGCTGCCCCCGACGCCGCGGCCGCGGCCCCGCTGCTGGCGGCATTCGCCAAGCCCTGTGCGGTTTGGGCCATGCCGAGGATGGAGGACATCCCATACAGCGGGGTGGCCGCCGCCGAGAACGCGCTGGGAATGGCGCCGGGTATGCCCGACGCGAGGCCCGTCATGATCGACGAGTCGGTCGCCGTGCTCCCCAGCGTCATGGGGTCGTTGCCGCGCCTGGCGGCCGCGACGGGCAAATCGCTCGGACCCCGATACGGCGTTATCCCGACCGTGATGACCCGCCCGCCGGCCGCCGGATACGCGTAAACCCACGCATGAGCGCAACGGTTTTCCAGGCCCGGTAGTCAAGAAGGAGCGGTAAGTGAAATACACGCCCACCAAGGTCGCCGGGGTGACAATCATCGATTTAGAAATCCACCGTGACCATCGCGGGTTCTCCTCACGGACGTTCTGCGCCAGGGACTTCACCAATCACGGGCTGAATTTCGATGTCTCGCAGACGAATATCGTCTTCAACTACACCCGGGGCACCGTGCGTGGGCTGTACCGTCAGGTGCCGCCACACGCCGAGGCCAAGCTCGTCCGCTGCACGCGCGGCGCCATCGCCGCCGTCGCGGTCGACGTCCGTCCCGACTCGCTGACCTATGGCGACCACGTGATGGTCGACTTGAGCGCCGACGACCACCGGACGCTGTACCTGCCGCCCTACGTTGCGCACGGCTTCCAGACTCAGGTCGACGACACCGAGGTCAGCTACCAGGTCAGCGGGGACTACGCGATGACCGACGAGCAGGGGATCCGTTGGGATGACCCCGAATTCGGCATCTCGTGGCCCATTCCGGTCACGGTCATCTCGGAGCAGGACGCGAGCTGGCCCGCACGCAAACCCAGATTGGTTCCAGTGGAGCAGGTGGCGACATGCATCAGTCGGTAATGATTCGCAACACCGTGGACATCATGCCCAGCCGGCGACCGGTTAAGCCCTGGCCCGCGGACACGACCGCGGTGCGCCGCGGCGACACCAACGGCTCCCCGGCAACCGCCGCTCCGGCGTCCTCGGCCGGCGGCAACGCGTTGCGGCGCTGGCAGGATCAGTACTCGCAGTACCTGCGGATCAGCGACTCGGTGATCGTCTGCGCGTCGGTGCTGTTGGCTCAGTATGTCCGGTTCGGGGAGATCGCGAACACCTCGGGTTACTCGGACCCGACGATGACGCTGTTCTCCTTCCTCTTCGCGGCACTGTGGCTGTCGGCCCTCGCGGTGTTCCAGACGCGCTCGAGCCGGATCATCGGGGCGGGCATCGAGGAGTACCGGCGGATCGGCACGGCATCCTTCTGGACATTCGGGATCATCGCGATGGTCACGCTGCTTGCCAAGGTCGATCTGGCCCGCGGCTATCTGGCCATCGCGCTGCCCGTCGGGACGCTGGCGTTGTTGGGAAGCCGCAGCGGGTGGCGCAAGCACGTCAACCGCAAGCGGGCCGACGGCCATTGCCAGACCCGGGTTTTGGCGATCGGCGACCGCCAGGCGGTGACCCACCTCGCGCACGAACTGGCCCGCAATCCGCTGGCCGGCTGCATCGTGGTCGGTGTCTGCATCCCCGGTTATGGTCCGGGCCGCGGCAACACGCTGACCATCGGCGGCCGGGAAATCCCGATCCTGGGCGACCAGACCCATGCGGCCACCGCTATCGCCAGCTGCGGCGCGGACACGGTGGCGCTGACGCAGACGGATCACTTTGGGATGCACGGGATCCGGGAGCTGATGTGGCAGCTCGAGACGATGGACGTCGACCTGGTGGTGTCCCCCGGTGTGATGGACGTGACCGCGGCGCGCCTGACGCTGCGCCTCACCGCGGGCCTGCCCCTGCTGCACGTCGACAAGCCGCAATACGAAGGGGCACACCGCTTTCAGAAGCAGGCCTTCGACTTCCTGTTCTCGCTGGCGGCGCTGGTCGCCACCGCGCCCATTCTCATCGCTGCTGCCATCGCCATCAAGCTGACCAGCAGGGGACCCGTCTTCTACCCGTCGGAACGCATCGGCGTCGACGGAAAGCCCTTCACGATGCTGAAGTTCCGCACCATGACCGACGGGGCGGACACCCAGCTCGAGCAACTGCTGTCACTCAACGAGGGCGCCGGCGGCATGCTGTTCAAGATGCGCGACGACCCCCGGGTCACCCCCATCGGCAAGATCCTTCGCCGCTACAGCATCGACGAGCTGCCCCAGTTCATCAACGTCCTCAAAGGCGACATGAGCGTCGTCGGGCCGCGGCCTCCGTTGCGGCGCGAGGTCGACAACTACGAAAACGACGTGAAGCGCCGGTTGCTGGTCAAGCCCGGAGTCAGCGGACTGTGGCAAGTGAGCGGCCGTTCGGACCTTTCCTGGGAAGAGTCGGTGCGGCTGGATCAGTCCTACGTCGACAACTGGTCGATGTCAGGCGATCTGGTGATTATCGCCAAGACGGTGAAAGCGGTACTCACAAGCCACGGAGCCTACTAGGCTCGCGAGCCATGACCGAGCCGACGGCAGCCGATGCGGTGGTGCCGTCGGTGCCGCTCACCCGGATGGCGCACGCGTTCTCGATCCAGTTGATCTGCCGCGCTCTGGGCATGCTGGCCTCGGTGGTCTCGGTGGCCATGACCGCTCGCTATCTGGGGCCCGGGCGTTACGGCCAACTCTCCATCGCGGTGCTTTTCATCGCCATGTGGACCAGCCTGGCCGATCTCGGCATCGCAACGGTGATCGTGCGCCGGGTGACCTCCGGCCGCGGCGATCTGGAGCGCCTGGTGCGCATCAACAGCGGCCTGGCCCTGATCTATTGCGTGCCACTGGCGGTGCTGGCCGCCGTCTCCGGATTGCTCATCTATCACGACCCCGAGGTGCGAGTGATGCTCGTCGTGCTCTCGGGAGCGTTGCTGATGCAGACCATGGTGACCCGTTTCGAGCCGGTATTTCTTGCCACCGTCCGATTCTCGGCGGTGGCCATCTCCGACGTCGCCGCCCGAACGGGCACGCTGGCCATGGTCGCCTGCCTGGTTGCGATGCGGTCGGACGTCATCTGGTTCGCCGTCGCGCAGCTGATCCCGCCTGCCGTGCAGCTGCTGATCCAGGGCGCCGCGGCGACGCGGCATATCTCGGTGCGCCCGATCTTCGCACCGCGGGAGGCGGCCGACCTGTTACGGGAAAGCCTGCCGCTGATCGGTTTCCTGGTGGTCGGCCTGCTGTACTGCCGCGCCGACGGTGTGATCCTGTCCTTGCTGAGCACGCATTCCGAAGTCGGGGTGTACGGGCTGGCCTTCACGGTCGCGTTCAACACCATCGTGGTCTCGCTGATCTTTCACAAGTCGACGCTGTCGACGGCCACCGAGCTGTTTGCGCGTGACGTCGCCGCGTTCGCCGGCTTTCTGCGCCGCAGCGTCGAGCTGATGTATTTCGTGGCGGTCCCCGTCGCCGTTGTCGGCGCGCTGCTGGCCGGGCCGTTGATCGAGTTCTTCGGCGACAAGGCGTTCGTCGAGCGCGGCACGCCGACGCTGGCGCTGCTGTTCGTCGCGGCGGCCCTGCGTTTCGTCGGCGGCACCCTTGGCCAGGGATTGGTCGCCAGTCATCATCAGCGGATCCTGTTCTGGTTGACGATGGCCACCCTGGTGCTCAACGTCGCACTCAACCTCAGCCTTGCGGGGCGGTACGGTGCGGTCGGGCCGGGCGTCGCGCTGGTGTGCACGGAGTTCTTCAACATGATGGTCAGCACCTGGTGGTTGCGCCGTCACTGCGGCTACCGCACGCCGGTGCTGTTCGTGCTGCGGTTGCTGATCCCGACGGCAGCGAGTGTGGCTGTGGCGCTGCTACTTTCGGGGCATCACGTCGTCGTGGTCCTGCTCGCCGCCGCGGCGGCCTACCTGGCCACCAGCGCCGTCGCGGGCCCGCTCGGCTGGTCGAGCCTGACCTCCCTGCGCCGCAATCAGCTGGCGGCATGAAACGCACAACGGATCGGGCGTATCTGAAGCGTCCGGTCGGCGAGCCGACCGACCTGCCCACCGTCCGCTCGCTGGCGGTGCTCATCGCGCACCGTCGCAGCCACGAGTCGCTACAGCGCTGCCTGGCCAGTGTCGCCGAGCAGCTGACCGCGGCGGCGGTCTACGTCTACCACAACAGCGACGAGGAACTTCCCGGACGAGCCGAGCTGACCGCGGAATACCCTGCGGTGCAATGGGTGTCGAAACCGGGCAATGTCGGCTTCGCCGCGGCGTGCAACGCGCTGGTGGACCACGCCCCCGCCGACGCCGACCTGTTGGTGCTCGATCCCGACGCCCGGCTGCTGGGCCCGCTCACCCGCACCCGGGAGTTACTTCGCGAGCCTCGGGTGGCGGCGGTTTCACCGATTGTGCGGGCCGCCGAAACCGGTTGGGCACCACGGGACCTCGCAACGATACGGCCGAGACCCGTTGCGGGCGCGACCGTGCTGGCGATCAACCGCGCTGCCTGGAACGCCATCGGCGGTTTCGACGAGGAATTCTTCGGCTCCGGCGAGGCCGCCGACTGGCAGGCCCGGGCCCGCGCTGCGGGATGGCGCGTTCTGTCGGTTGACGAGCTCGGCGCCGAACGCGCCACCGCGCCGCCCGCTGACGGCGATGCGGGCCGCGATCAGGACCTGCGCCGGGCCAACGCCGCGCTGCTGCTCGAGCACCAAAAGAATGTGCACCTCGCCGACGCGTATCTGGCCGGCGCCGCCCTGCTGGACCGGTTGCGGCGGCCACCGCGGGTCGCGCGTGGGGCCGCCCGAAGCCGCCGCACGCCGCTGCCGACGGTCGTGATCACCACCAACCGCCTGGTCTACGGCGGGGCCGAGCGGCAAAAGGCGTTGCTGGCAACGGAATTGGTCCGTCGCGGCTTCCCGGTCACCATCGTCTGCGTTCAGCGGCTCGGCCCCCTGATCTCGGAGATTCCGGACGCCGTGCGCGTCGTGCGCCAACCCTGGTGGGCGCCGATGGTCGACGTCGCCGAGGGTCCGGCGGTGGTCGTCACCGGCGACACCAACACCGAGGTGGGCTTTGGTAGTTTGTGGCGCGCGGCCGGCCGAAAGCGGCGCTGGCTGGTTGCGCCGCACGTCCCCCCCGCGGAGGACCGGCCCATCTATTCGCGGCCGTTGATGGCGGCGATGCGGCGTGCCGACGGATTCATCGTGTTGGCGCACCGGCATTGGGACATGCTGGTCGCCCAGCATCGGCTGCGGGGACGGCGATTCATCGCACCCAACGGTGTCGCGGACATCGGCGAGCCGAGCCCCCGGCAGCGACCTGGCGGCGAGCCGCTGCATTTGGTGATGCTGTCCCGCATCGTCGAACACAAGAACCCCCACCTGCTGATCGAGGCGCTGAGCGGGCTCGACGGGATGCCCTGGCGGTTATCCATTTTCGGCGACGGACCCGACCGGGAGAGGCTGCAGGCGGCCACCCCCGCCGGCCTGGGCGAGCGGGTGCAGTGGCGCGGCTGGTCGGCGGGGCCCGGCCCGGCCCTGGCCGACGCGGATCTGCTGTGCGTGCCGAGCCGCTCCGAGGCCTTCCCGGTGGTGATCCTCGAGGCGATGTCGCGCGCCATACCGGTTGCGGCGTCGGCGGTTTGCGCTGTCCCGGAGATGCTGGACTTCGGCCGGGCCGGATTCCTCGTCGAGCCCGTGTCGGTCTCGGGCTGGCGAGAACAGCTGTCCCGGATCTTGGCCGACCCGGGCGCGTTGCCGTCGGTGGGGCAACGTGGCTACGAGCGCATGCGCAAGCACTACACGGTCGAGGCGATGGCCGATGCCTACCTCGATGCGATCGGGGCCGTGCTGTGAATTCGCCCCGGGTGCTTTGGCTTTCGCCGTGGACACGGCCGGCGGTGCGCGTGCAGGCCGAAGCGCTGCTGCGCCACGGCGCCGACGTGTTATTGGTGACCTCCGACCAGCACCCGGAGTCCGACGCCGCGCGCGATTACGAGTTGGTGCTCGACCCGCGATTCCGCAGCGGCGCAACGTGGCTCCCGACACTGCGGGCCTGGCGCCGCATCCGCGAGTACCGGCCGGACGTGGTGATCGCCGAACTGGTCAGAGATCCCCGCTGGATCGCGCTGGCCGGACGGGTCCCACGCATCCAGGTGGTGCACGACGATCGGCCACACGATCCCGACGAACTGACGCCGGCCTACGAACGTGCGGTCTTCGACCGCTGGGGCGCCCGTTCGGCGGCCACCCTCACCTACAGCGATTACGTCGCGACCGCCGTCGCCGCGCGCCGCGACATCGCCGGCACGCCCGTGCATGTCGTGCCGCTGGCCAGCGACCTCGACCTGGACCGGCTGCCGGCGTTCGTCGGGCCGCAAGGGCGCCGCGATTTCGTGATGTTCGGCCGCCTCAACCCGTACAAGAACGTCGACGTCGTGCTGCAGGCCTGGCAGCGACATGTGCTCGGGGGCGCCTGGCGCGGAGACGATCTGGTGCTCATCGGCGGCGGGTCACTCGAGGCGACCGCCCTGCCCAAACACGCGCGCTGGCGCAACGGCAGCTTCCGTTACGCCGACGTCATCCCGGCGCTGGCCGCCGCGAAGGGTTCGATCGCCCATTACCGGCGTGCTTCGCAAAGCGGCGTGCAAGTGCTCTCGATGCAATTGGGCGTGATGCCGATCGTGTCCACCGCCGGTGCCCTGCCCGAGTACCAGCCACCGGGTTGTCCCCCGGTCGGCATCGACGACGTGGCCGGGCTCGCCGCCGCATTCGACGCCCTGGCCGACCCCGACGTCGCCGCGGCGCAAGGGGCCGAGGCCGCACGCCATTACGCACTGCGGTGCTCGGTCGAGCTGGTCGCGGACCGCTTGCTGGAGGTTATCGCCGCGGTGACGACGGCCCGGCGGCGCTGACCTGAAACGCTCAGGCCAGTCCACGCCAGAATGTCTCGAGCCATCCGGTCAGCTCGCGGGCCCGGCCCAGCGCATCGGCGGGTGCCACCCGAGACCGCGTCGCCGCGATCGCCGCTGGAAGCTCCTCCATCTGCCGGACCACGGTGGCCAGGCCGCCCGCCTCCAGCTTCTCGGCGAACGGCAGCTGGTGCTCGTCGACGTGTTCACCGAGCCGCGAGCGACGGGGCACCACCACTGGATGCTTGCCCTGCTCGATGCACAGCAAGGCCGATCCGGCGCCGGCGTGGCTGATGGCCACCGATGCGGACCGGATCTGGTCACAGACGTCCCCGAAGGACAGGAAGCGTTCGAACTTCGCGTGGCGCGGTTCGTAGCGGCAGGTGCCGAGCTGCACGAAAAAGTCCTCCCCGGCCGTGCCCGCCCGGGCCAGCTCGTCGACCGCGCGGGCCAGCCGGTCGAACGGGTGCACCTCCATCCCCATGATCACGAAGATCACACGATCCTCCCGTGATATTCGGTGCGGGGAATGCGGTCGACCAACTCGGGCCACTGCACCAGAAACCGGGAGGCGAAAGGCTTTACCATCCGGGCGGTGAGGGACAGCTCGGTGATGCGGGTGATCGACTCGACGAAGACGGTGGGGATTCGCAGCAGCCAGGCCAGCCAGAGGAACGGGGCGGCCACGCCCGATCCGGTGGTCAGGATCATCGCGGGCCGGTGGCGGATCAGCAGCCGCAGCGCCAACACCAGATTGCGCAGCAGGTTGGGAACATTGCGGACGGTGGGGTGCGCCGCCCAGTAGATCTCCTTCTCGTCGCGCAGCAGGTACCGGGCGTCGGCGGTGGGAAAACTCACCCAGAACCGATCTTTGTCCTGCCAGAACTCCCGCAGGCAGAACATTTCGTAGATGTGCCCGCCGGAGGACGCGATGAGGAGCAGGCGGCCCATGTCCTCCCTCATCTCAGGCGCTCGCGACCAAACGCGGCCGCACGACAAGAGCTTTCGCTCCCGCCCTCACCGCACGAGGCGCGGTGGCAGCTCAATGGTAATGAACCCGGCCTCGCCTCAATCGCGTTCTGGCATATACCAACGAAACTCGGCCGGCACCGGGTGGATGTACGCCGCCGACGGGCGGCGGGCGACGAGATCGACGAGATCGCCGAAATCGGCAACCCACCGATGCTAACGTCATCATCGTTGCGTTGAGCGCCCCTAGAGCAGGCGATCTCACTGCGTACGAGGACAGGGATGCCCGTATGTCTTGATAGGCGTCGGCGCAGCGATCGACTGCGCGGCGGCCGTGCTGCATCCGTGCACCGGGCGCCATCATCCGAGCAAAGTGGAACCCCTCCCGCCCCTGCGGCTCGACACCTTCGCCGCACACGTCGCCGCGGGACTCGAACGAAGAGTGAAAGGCGCACACGATGATTCGTACGGCCCTGGTCGGTCTCGGAAAGATGGGGCTGTCGCATCTCGCGATCCTGCGCACGCATCCAGACCTGGACGTGGTGGGCATCTGTGATTCGGCCGGCTATGTGCGCGACGTCCTGTCCAAATACACCGGCCTGAACTGTTATGACGACTTCGACCGGATGCTGGCGGCGACCGACGCCGAAGCGGTCGTGGTCGCCGTCCCCTCCAGGCTGCACGCACCGATCGTCGAAAAGGCGCTAACGGCTGGGGCACACGTCTTCTGCGAGAAGCCGTTCGTGCTCGATGTCACGGATGGCGAGCGGCTGGTGACCCTGGCGGAGACGCGGGGGCTCGTCACCCAGGTGGGCTATCACTGCCGCTTCATCGGCTCCTTCCGGGAGGCGGCGCGGATCGTCGCCTCCGGCGCGCTGGGGCGCATCCACCATGTCCGCGCCGAAGCGTACGGTCCGGTGGTGCTCCGGGAAAAGGGCAGCACCTGGCGGGGCGTGAAGGCCGAGGGTGGCGGCGCCCTCTACGACTACGCCTGTCACGCCATCGATCTGATCAACTTCGTGGCCGGCGTGCCGCATTCGGTCGACGGGGTGGTCCGCCAGAGCGTGTTCTCGCGCGACGTCGACGACGAGGTCTACTGCACCATGCGCTATCCCGACGGCGCGACCGGGCAGCTGTGCGTGAACTGGAGTGACGAGAGCTTCCGCAAGATGTCGACGAAGGTCTCGGTGTGGGGAACCAACGGCCGCATCACCGCCGACCGCCAGGAGTGCCAGATCTACCTGCGTGAGGCGCACCCCCGGCTCCCCGAGTTCGGCAAGGGCTGGACCATCCGGTACACGACCGACCTCACCGAACAGGTGTGGTATTACCTTCGCGGCGAGGAGTATTCGGCGCAGATCGACTACTTCGCCAACAGCGTCAAACAGAACCGGGTGGACGGCGAGAACACGTTTCGCTCGGCGCTCGACGTCGATCGGGTGGTCGGCATGATCACCGGCAATCCGGCCTCCGTGGCGCCGCCGCAGGATGCGGTGAACGGATCCCCGCGCGGCGCCTTGCGGCGCGAGATCGTCGCGCGCATCAAGAGACTCGCCACCTCGAAGGCATCGTGACCATGGACCGCGTGCTTTTCGGAGACAACCAGTTCTTCGGTGTCAATCACATGTCCGAGGACAAGGCACGGGCACAGGCGATACGCTTCCAGCATCTGCCCGCCGTGCTCGCGACGCTGGACGACGCCTATCGGGAGGGCATCCGCACCTTCGTCTGCACCAGCCACGATCGGGTCGGTGAGATCTGTGATCACTTCCGCGCCAACCGTACCGAATACCCCGACTACGTCTTCTACCCGTGCATGCCGTACGCGCACAAATACGCCAACGCCGTGACCGAATTCGGCATCGTTGAGGCGCTGCGGAAGTTCTTGCCCGACAACGGCGCCGTCAGATCGATGTTCAAGGGCGGCGTCGCGATCGCCAGCAAGGACGTCGAGCCCTTGATGCAACTCCTGGTCGATGCCGAGATGAAGATGTTCGCCGGACTGTCGACGCCCGTCATCTTCATCCAGAACGTGGTGACCGACCTGCTGCTCGGGCTCGGAATGGACGAGGCCTTCCGGCTGTTCTCCGACCATGTCAGGCTCAAGTACGACGCCGAGCCGGGCTTCATCACGATGAACCTGCCCAGGCTCCTCGATGCGCTCGACAGGCAGGGCATCGAAAACCCGATCGTGTGCGCCAATTTCAACAAGATCGGCTTCCGGATGTGCGGCGGTGTGGAGCTTTACGAGAAGACCGTCCGCGAACGCCGGTGCCGGCTGATCGCGATGTCCGTCCTCGCCTCGGGCGCGATCCCGCCGCGCGAGGCGATCGAGTACGTCTGTAGCCAGCCGCAGATCCGGTCGATCGTGTTCGGCGCGTCCAGCCGCGCCAACATCGCGCAGACGAAGTCCCTCATCGACGACATCTGGGCAACGGCGACGTGACCGCGCCGCGAGCGTCCGCAAGGCGCCGGGCAAGGCGGACGCCCAACGCGATCCCGACGAGTGTCGGATTGGCTTGACTGGACGTCGGCAGCACCGACGTGCTGGCCACATGTAGGCCGCGGACGCCGTGCACCTGCAGTTGCGGGTCCACGACGCCGTCCTGCGGCGAATCCGACATCCTGGTGGTTCCCGCCTGGTGGAAGCCGGTCCGCTTCGCCATGTAGGCACGCACCGACGCCTCGACGTCGTCGGTCAGCCACTCCACGTAGCCCGCGCCGTGGCGACGTAGGTGCTCGTCGATCGCGACGATCGCCTTGCGCACGCTCTGGTAGTCGGCCTCGGAGAAGTGCATATGGGTGCGAATCCGCCTCATGCCCAGGGCATCTCGCTCGTCGGTCAGCTCGACGCGACTTTCCCAGTGCGGAAGGTGCTCGCCGTGGTATTGCAGCAGGTAGTGGTTGTCGGCGCTCTTGACGAAGAATCCCGGTGCCTTCCTGCCCTTGCGCAGGAACCGGGCGTAACAGAACTCGAACGCGAAGCGGATCGATCCGATCAGGTCTCGCACGATGTTGCGCAGGTGCGCGACGATGCGCGGCGGTCCGTCCGTCTTCGTGTGTGCCTCACGAATGGCGCCGGCGAGCAGGAACCGGCCGAGCGGCGAGATGAGGGTCAGATAAACCCCCGACAGAATGCCGCTTCCGTGGCCTGGATCGCTGATCGGCGGATTGACCAGCCAGACTGCGGCATTGGGCATTCCGGATTCACGCAGCAGGTGCGGGTCGAAGGTGAAGCGCCGGCGAACGTAGACACCGTCGTTGTCGCGTTCGTACCCATAGAGGATCTGGTCGGTGTTGAACTGCACACGCGCCACCCGGCTCTCGACGTGAGCCATGTACCACCGACCCAGGTGCCCGCCCGCATTTCCCAGCCCGCCGGGATGATGGCGGTCCGACGCCAGCAGCAGACGGGTGGCCTCCAAGCCGCCGGTCGCAACGATGTAGTCCGTCGCGACCACTGTGCCCTGCCGGCCGTCGAGCGTCTTGACCACCAGATGATCGACGCGGTCACCGGACGGCGGCGTCACGATTTCGGTGCAGGTGAGACCGGTCCACAACGTCAAACCGGGAGCGTCCCGCAGTGCGGTGCGGTATTCGCGACCGAAACGCGTTGGCAGGGCCCAGCGTTCGAGGTCCGTCGTGCGCACCCGGCCGTCGGGCAGTCCACCGATCATGTCGCGGTGCGCGATTTCGGGGATATCGCGCGCGTTGAAAGCCGCCCGGCCGCAGGCCGCCCAATCGCAGGCGCGTTGCAGATACGGCTCGACGTCGTCGTGCCCGATCGGCCAGGGCGCCTGCGCGGTGAGGGGCCGATCCGCGAAATCAATGGGGTCGAACTTGACACAGCGCCCGCCCCACAGCGCCGAGGTCCCTCCGACCTGCCGGCGGACCGTGAGTTCGCTGCGCGAATGGAAGTAGTCGTCCTGGCGCGAATCGAAGCTCGACAATTCCTGCGCCGCCCGGTCCATGCGCTCGAGGCCACTTTCGATGAGCGTCACCTGCACGCCCGCCGCCGCCAGCTCGAGCGCGGTCGCGATGCCGATCGGGCCGGCCCCAACGATCGCCACGTCGGTCTCGATGGCGATGCCGGGCGCGAAGTGGGCCACGCCGCGGATCACGCGGCCGCCCCCGCACGAAACTCCTTGACCAGAGCCAGGAATCGCGACACGGTCTGCGCGTCCGGCGGCGACGAGACGGCCGTCGCCGCCTCGGCGACGCGGCGGGGCCTGGTGCTGCTGTAGAGAATCGCCGGGCACCCGGTTGCGGCCGCGGCCGATCCGAGGATCAGCGTCGAAAGCGTGCCGGGAGCCAGCGGATCGGTCTGCAGGGCTTCGCGCCAGCGTCCCGCCAAATCCGGGTCGGCCCGCAACGCTGCCGTGAGTTGTCGGTACGGCGCGCTCAGGACGCCGAAGGCGAGGTCGGCGGGTCGCGGCGCCGGGTTGAGCAGGTCGCTGCGCAGCTGGCTCACCCCGTCGGGGGCGAAGGTCCGGGCAAAGTCCGTGTCGAGCCCCTCGTCCTGCGAGACGCCCCAGGCGCGGATCTTGCCCTGCCGGCGGGCGCGTTCGAAGAATTCGCGGAGTTCGTCGCCGGCCACCGTGTCGCCGGGCCGCGGGGCGTGCACGAACAGGATGTCGACGTAGTCGACGCCGAGCGCCGCGAGGCTCTGGTCCAGGCTGCGCGCCGCGATGGCCGCGTCGTACACGCGGGCGGTCTGCGATGGCGCCTGGCGCCGCTTGACGGAGCGGCGCAGCGCGGGCGCCTTCCGGAGCAAAGCCCGTGCGGGACTTTGGAATCGGGCGAGGCGGCGCGCCGTGCCGCCCACGTCGATGCCGAACTTGGTCGCGACGGTCACGGTGTCGCGGTCGACCGTGCGCAGGAACGCTCCCAGCTCGGCCTCCGCCCTGCCCAGGCCGTACATCCGCGCGGTGTCGAAATGGGTGATGCCGGCGGCCAGCGCGCTGGCCAGCACGGCCATCCGCTGCTTCCGCGAGGGCGACTGCATCAACGAGCCGCATCCGAAACCGATTGCGCTGACCGCCAATTGCGGTCCCTGAAGTTCAACCCGCCGCAACGCCACAGCCCTCGTAGATCTGGCGCAGCCGCGCGTCGATGACCGCGGGGCTCCGGGTGGCCGCGATGTGCTGCTGTCCGCGCCGCCCGTCGCGCTCGGCCAAATCCGGGTCGCGCAAATAGCGTCCGATCGCCGCGGCCAGTGCGGGCACGTCGTTGAGCGGGACGATCATGCTCGGATCCGGGGCGATCTGCGCCGTCCCGCCGACGGGAGTTGCCACAAACGGTCGCGCCCCGGCGAGGGCCTCGGTCAGGATCATCGGCATGCCCTCGGCGGACGACGGCAACGCGACCACGCGAACCGAGCGGAGCAGCTCACGGACGGCGTCGGGATGCACCGGGCCTTCGACGGTCAGCCGCTCCGTCTGCGGCGGCGTGTAGTCGTCGATGGGACCGACTATGCGACAACGCCCTTCGATCCCCTCGGCGAGCAGCAGCCGCCACGCCGCGACGAGTTTGTCGACTCCTTTACGCCGCCCGACGGCGCCGGCGAAAAGCACCACGGGCGGCGTGGAGCCGGCCCCGGGGGCGTCCCGATCAACGACGATCGGGTTCGCCACGATGGTGGTTGCCGTACTGGGCGCCACCCCGGCAACCGCGGCGGCCGCGTCCTGCGACAGGGTGATGACATGGTCCGCCTGGCGCAACGTGGCGCCCACAAACCGCGGATTCGCTTGGGCGAACTCGGGAAAGTCCGAGCCGTGGACCGTGACGATCACCCGGAGGCCGCGCGCTCTGGCCAGGCGGATCAGGGATCCCTCCCGCAACCACGCGCCGCCGTTGGAGATGTGAAAGTGCACGATGGTAGCGCGGGGTGCTCGCGACAGCACCAACCCCGCACGGGCGGTGAGCAATAGGCTCCTGACGTGGTGGTGCGGGCCCGCCCACGTGGACAGGACCCGGATCTCGTCGGCGCCGATCCTGTTGTCGCGGATCACCCGGATCACCGACTGCGTCCCGCCGATGCTGTACATGTCGGGCCCCACGTGCGTCACCGCGATCATGTTCGGCCCGCGCGGGCGCCGTCAGCGGGCCGTGGCGATGCCGGCATTGCCATGATCGATCGGACCGGACGTCGGCGCGGGGTCGGCGTCGGTCGGGGCCGCGTCACCGCTCCTGCGCCGCAGGCCGGCGTATCCCATTGCGGCGCCCAAGGCCACACCCAGGCCCAGCGCGTCCATCGGCATCTCCGGCAGCGGCCAGACGGCGGATATCGCAAGGAGTCCGGCGGCGACCGCCGCGCTGATTTTCGCCGCGGCCGGCGCGCAGCGCAGCGCCAGGATCACGGGTGTGAGCGCGAATATCGCGAACACCGCCATGCCCACCGCTCCTGCCTTGGCAAGCCACCACAGGTAGAAGTTGTGGGAGTAGGCGGGATAGAGGTACAGGTGGAACTCGTCGTCCCCGGTTGGTGGCTGATAGACGTAGCCCAGGCCATGGCCGAACACCGGGGCCTGGGCGATGGTCTCCTTGAGCAGATTGATTTCCCGTAATCGTTCCAACGCCGAATCGTCCACTGCCAGTGCGCTGGACGTCACCCCGCCGAGCACCCGCTGATTGAAGGCGGCGTATTGATCGCTGAGCCACGCCCCGGTTTTCGAGCGTTGCAGCAAGAACAGCGACCCGGGCACCGTCACCGCGATCATGGCCAATCCGACCGTGGCGGTGGTGATCGTGCGCCGCACCGCCGCCCAGCTCAGGCTGCCGACCAACGCCACGCCGGCCGCCACCCCCATGGAGATCAGCGTGTTGCGGGAGAAGGATAACAGCGAGATGCTCAGCGCCGGCGGGCCGAGTGCGAAATACATTGCGGGCCTTACTCGTCCGACGATCGGGGCAGCGACCAGGGCGGACAAGATGGCGGTGGCCGGCGTTTGGGTGGACAGGATGATGCGCACGGCCTGGCCGGCACCCGTGGCGCCCTCCAGGCTTTCCGCGCGGCCGGCCAGCCGGATGGCGAACAGCGAACTCACAATCGCCATGCCCGCGGAAAACCACAGGATCACGATCATCACCCGGATCGAGAATTTGACGTGACCGCCGTAGACGACGAACAACGCCAACACGAATCCGATGGCCATTTCGATCATGGTGGTCGATTCGCGCATCACCACCAGGTCGGCATGGCCGGTTTCGAACCCGGTGACGGTGGACCAGACCACGGTGAGCACCAACAGCCCCGGCAACAAGAAATCATGGGCCCGCGGACGCACGGTCGGGATCAGGTAGCAGATCGCGAGCACCGCGGCCACGTGGTAGGCGTAGATGGTCACGGGGCCAATGACTTTGCCGACGTGCAGGCCTTCGGGCAGCGCCGCGAAGGCACCGAAGAGCGTGACCGCCACCATTCCTTCGGGTTTCACCCAGTAGACGACCACGCAGAACAACGCGGCGGTCAGCAGCACTCCCTCGGTGGTTCGGCGGACCGAGAACACGCCGAACGCGAAACACCCGAACACGAACATCGCCAGCAGCGTTCCCTCCACCGCCAGGCGATGACGAGCCCGCAGGTAGAGGTTCACGCCGACCCGCTGGCCTTCGATCGGTAGGCGCGGTCCGCCGCCCTGATGTGCAGGGATTGGCGCGCATCGACCAACACGGTCCCGACGACGTGCGCGCCGGCGGCACGCAGAGCGGTCAGCGCATCGTTGAGCTCGTCGGCCGTGGTGCGCCGCGCCCGCACCACCAACACCGTCGCGTTGACGGCACCGGCCAGCAGCCCGGCGTCGGCCGTCGCCAGGACCGGGGGACCGTCGACCACGATTCGATCAAAGCGCGACGACAATTCCTGCAGGACCCGGTCGAGCACTTCCGGCAAATAGGCACTGGCGGGCAAACTCTCGCGGCGCGCGGACCGCGACGCCAGGATGAACAGCCGCGAAATCGGCGTCGGCTTCACGGCTTCCGCGGCGATGGCGGGGTTGGCCAACGCGTTGCCCAGTCCCTCGCCGGATTCGACCCGCAGCAGGCCCGCCAGCACATGCCGGCGACTGTCGCCCTCGACAAGCAGTGTGTCTTCGCCCATTTCGGCGAGCGCGAGCGCGAGGTTCATCGCCGTCGTCGTCGTGCCTTCGCCGCCGAACGGCCCGGTCACCAGCACCCGGCGGGCCTCCGGTCCTACCGCCCTGAGCAGCCGGGTGCGCAGGCCACGGACGGCATCGTCGGATGCCGCGTCGGTGCCGAAGCGCGGAACGGTGCCGCGCTTTCCGGGCAGCTCCGCCAAAATCGGCAGGCCTGAAACGCCTTCCAGCTTCTCGCGGGTGCGAATGGTGCGGTCGCTGGCCTCGCGGGTCAGCGCGACCGCGATGGCCAGAAGGACACCGGCGATGAACCCGATCACCATGTTGCGCATCGGCACCGGCGAGACCGGAACGGTGGGCACCCGGGGCGGCTCGACCACCGTCGCTCGGGCCGCCGGCCATGGTTTCCCGGTGGGGCCCGTCGTTGCCGGCACGTCCGGCGACGGGGTCGGCGGCGCGGTCGTTTCAGCCGGCTCGGGGCGCTGCACCGGGGTCACCGGACCGCTGACGCCGTTGGGGACCGGGGCCTGACCGAGCGTCGGGACGATCACGCCGAACTGATTGGCCATCGCGCCCGCCAGCGCGGCGGCCCGGGCCGGATCGGTGTCTTTGACGCTGATCGTGAAGAGCACCGATTTCGCAGTGTATTTCACCTGCGTTTGGCTCAGCACCTCGTCGGTGCTCAGGGGAAGCTGAAGCTGGCGGATCGCGCGCTCGGCCACAATGCGGCCGCCGGCGATCTGGGCATACGACGACAACCGTTCTTGTGCCGCCTCTGTGCCGCTGTACAACTCGTTCAGGTCGGTCGCACCCGAAAACGAAATCAGGACCGTGGCCGACGACTGGTAGTGCTTCGTCTGCAATGCCGTAACGAATGCGGCGCCGACGGTACAGGCCAATAAGGCGGTGAGTGCGAGTTTCCAATGCAGGCCGAGAATCCGGACAAAGGTGCGGAAATCCATCGGCTGATAACCTCCCTAAAACCTCAGGCGCGAATTGCGTCGCTCGCGATTTCTAGCACCGGCCGCGCTTACCCACTGCAGATTATGCAGCATCGTCACGTTCGCATTGCCGAAATCGCCAGCCGCGCCTTGCCGGTGCATCAATTCGCGCGAGTCTGCGCATCCCGCGGCAGGTCGAGCGTCGCAAGCGCATAGCAACCTGCACCGTCGCGCCCGTCGCGAGCCAGCCGCATGGGCGGATAGTTCACCACATGGGTGGCTCCCGGCTTGTGTTGTTGCCAATCCACCGCCGCGCACAACGTGTAGTGCCCCGGCGCCAAGCCCGAAAGGTCGACGTGCACGGACTCGGTGGCAGACGTCGGGACGGGCTCCCTGCGTGAGCCATCCCCGAGTTGGGATTGGATCAGCGTCTTGAGCGGCACCGTCGCGGGAATCGAACGGACCACCGCCCCAGAGAAATCGACCAGCCGGTAGCCGGGCACCCAGTTCTCGGTGGCCGCGGCGGCGCCGTAATTCGTCCAGGTGACGGTCAGTGTCGCCTTGCCGTCGTTCACCGATTGCGATCCCTGGCCCGCCTCCACCGAATATCGGTATCCGGCGACGACGTTGGCTTGCGCCCACAGCAGGTACAACCGGGGGTCCATCGGAGCGGTGGCGTCCACGGCCGGGAAGTTGTAACTGGATGTCATCGACACGTGGTACTTGACGACGTCGTCGAGGCCCTTTTCGTAATAGGTGCGTGGATCGGTCCCGTCAGGCAGTTGACACCATTCGGTGATCACCAGGGCCGAGGCCATCCGGTTTCTCAGTGCGCCAACCAGCGGATCCTTCGACTGCACATAGTGCGAGCCGTCCTTTTCCGCCCAGGCGGGCAGCGGTGGCTGGACCCCGAGGCAATCAGCACGGATACCCACCGGCGCGGACAGTTTCTTCGTGACATCGTCGGCGAGCAGTTGGCGCACGATTTCCGGGTTCAGCGCCGTCGTCACCAATTGTGTGTGCGGAAAGGCGTTTACGGTGGCGGCGACCAACTGTTGAATGGAGCCGGCGGTGATGTTCTGGTCACGGAACTGGCTGTAATAGCCGAGCTTGGCGACGCTCTCGTCGGGTGCCGGGCCGGGCGCACCCAACGTGTCACGCAGATACGAGATGTGGTTCTCGCTGAAATCGCCGTAGCCGGAGAACTCGAAAACGGACAGCCGCTCGTCCCCGTCGTAGCGGCGGCCCAGCGCCGCCAGCAACTGACCGAATGCGTTGAGGTAGTTCGGGTCGTTCCAATTCGGAACGACATGCGTGACTCCGGGCGTCCACCAATAGCGTTGTGGACCGGTGTAATTGGTGGCCGCCGAGCGCAGCCAGTCCGGCATGGCGATGTTGGTGTTGTTCGCATAGGTGTTGTCGCAACACGAGTTGTAGGCGACCACCCGCAGGGTCAACCGCATGTTGCGGCCGGCCAGCTTGGCCAGCGCGTCATCGATCACGCTGAAATCGAACCTGCGCTCGTCGGGAGCGTCGGGCGGCAACGTGCTCGGGTCGGTGGGCTGCAACTGTCGCCACGGCACCCGCAAGCTGGCGTCGAACGATGCGGGCCACGCCGGATACCGATGCTGCGCGCGATTGCCTTGCGGGAACAGCGGTTGCAAGAGATCCTCATACTGGCCGCGCAGCGGATTCGATACGTCCTGTACCGACAACGGTATGGCGGGACTGCCAATCGCGGTCAGCGGCGAAGGGTCACCGCCGCGTCCGCATCCGCTCAGCACCAACCCCAGGCACACGGCGACGACAAGGATCTTCCGGTGTCGATTTGTCCGGACCATGATGTCTTTCGCTAAACCGCGTCGGGCGACAACGGCTCGCGGTAGGCGAGCAACGACATCGGCATGCACCGGCCGGCATGCACCGTCTGGATCAAACGCATCGACTGCTACCTCTCTGGTGGTTCGCGTTTCGCTACCGTCGTTGACCCGTTGGCTGACGTCGCATGGTGGTGTGGGATGTCAAGGGTTACAACAGGCTATAGCCCACACCCGGAGCGCACCGGCAAATCCGGGTGGTCAGTTCGTTCACCGCACCCGGGGCCGCCGGCGGGTCGACTAAGCTGATGGCTCCGCGAATCGGGCAGGAGATCACCGAAGATGGCTGTCGCACGCTCGGTCAAACGTTGGCTCGCACCTGCGGCACAGAAACTCGCACCGCGCCGGTTCTGGCGGCGCAAATTCCGCATCCTGCAGAGCCTCGGGCAATCCCGCCCGGACATCCAGCTGGTGGCGTCGTTGTGCGATCCGCGCCGGATCTCCTTGGACATCGGGGCCGACCTCGGCGAGTTCACCATCGCGATGCTGGCCTCGTCGCGATCGGTGATCGCGTTCGAACCGCGACCGGCCCAGGCCCGCGATCTGGCATCGATGTTCGACGCGGTCGGCGCCGCGGTGCAAGTCGAAGCGGTGGCGTTGTCGGATGAGCCCGGCGTGATGACCATGCGGGTGGTCGCGTCCGAGCCGGGCCGCAGCACAATCGAGGCCGGCAACGCACTGGGCGACGTCAGCGACGGCACGATTCGCAGCATCGAGGTGCCGGTCCGACGCCTCGATGATCTCGGCCTCACCGACATCGGCCTGATCAAGATCGACGTCGAAGGCCACGAGCTCGCCGTGTTGCACGGCGCCACAAAGACACTCACACAGCAGCGCCCGGTCATCGTGGTGGAGGCCGAGGAACGCCATCATCCCAATTCGGTCGCCGAGATCACCGGACTGCTGCAGGGACTGGGCTACGCGGGTTACTTCGATCTCGATGGCGTTCGACGGCCGATCGCGGAGTTCGACCCGGCCCAGCATCAGGATCCGGCCAACGTTGGCAGCCAGGAAGACGGTTGGGCGGGTCGCGGCGTCTATGTCAACAACTTCGTCTTCGTGCCCGAGGGCGCCTGAGGGGCTGCTACAGCGACCCCATCGACGACGACTCGCGATCGGCGAGAAACGGCATCGGCATCCACCGCGCGGACAGCAGCGCTTCCATCGCGTCACCCGGCAGCGGACGCGAGAGCAAAAAGCCCTGCGCCCGGTGGCACCCGTGTTGCATCAAAGTCAGTGCGGCAGCGGGCGTCTCGACCCCTTCGGCCACCACTTCGAGGCCGAAGGCCTCGGCCAGCCCGATGATCGCGCGCACGATGGCCAGGTCGCCGGCGTTGGTGCCGACGTCGCGCACGAAGCCGGCATCGATCTTGAGCATGTCGACCGGCAGCGACTTCAGGTGTGACAGGACGGCGTAGCCGGTGCCGAAGTCGTCGATGGCGATCTGCACGCCCACGTCCTTGAGCTCCGCCAAGGTCTTTCGCGTGGTGTCGATGTCGTGCACCACCGCGCGCTCGGTGATCTCCAGGCACACCGATTCGGCATCGATCCCGAACTCGCCGATGGTGTCGGCGACGCTTTCCACGAAGCCGCGGCTGATCAGCTGAATGGGTGACACGTTGATGCGCAACATGGCGCCTTGGCCGACGCCGATGGCGCGCCACCCGCTGAATTCGGCGCAGGCGCTGCGCATCACCCAGCTGCCCAGCTCCGCGGCCAGGTTGGTCGATTCGGCCACCCCGATGAACGCGTCGGGCAACAGCAGCCCCCAGACCGGATGGCGCCAGCGCACCAGCGCCTCGGCGCCCACGACGGCGCCGGTCCACAGGTCCACCTCGGGCAGGTAGTGCAGGATCAGGCCTTCGCTTTCGATATCGCCCTGCAGGTGCAGCTCGATGTCGTTGCGGAAGGCGCGTTTCAGCGACATGTCGTCGGTGGACACCGCGGTCTGGTTACCGCCGGCGCGCTTGGCCGTCAGCACGGCCTCGTCGGCTCGCCGGAGCAGATCGGCGCAGTTGTCGGTTCCCGGCGCGCCCATCGCCAGCCCGATGCTGACGGTGCGGCTGATCACGTGCCCGCCGATGGTCAATCGGTCGCACAGCATCGCCGACAGGCGACGCGCGAACGCCTCGGCATCCTCCGACGACATCGGCCGGTCCGGGATGACCACGAACTCGTCGCCGCCCAGCCGGGCGATCATGCTCTCGCTGCCCGCGCACTCCTCGATGCGTTGGGCGAACATGCGGATGAACCAGTCGCCCGCGGTGTGGCCGAGGTAATCGTTGATCGGCTTGAGCCGGTCCAGGTCGAGGTAGAAGACCGCGACGGGCCCGGGGCTGTCGGCCGCGAGCCGTTCGGTCAGGTGCGCGACCAGCGCCCGACGGTTGTAGACGCCGGTCAGGTCGTCGTGTTCGGCGAGATAGCGGAGCCGTTCTTCGGCGGCGATGCGCGCTTGCAACTGAGCGAACAGGGCGGCGACCGCCTCGAGCGTGTTGATCTCCTCTTGTTTCCACCGGCGGGCGCCGAACTTGACGAAGCCGAGCACACCGGTCGTCGCGTCGGCGGACACCAGCGGCGCGACGGCCAGCGAGGGCGTGACCGGTGCCGTGCGCTGGTTGAGCCAGCGGCGAAGCCCGCCGGCGGACTGGTTCGGGCGGGTCACCACCGGCTTCCTGTCGCGTTCGCATCGAGCGAGCACCGACTCGGCGCCGTCCAACTCGAGATCGGCCATCGGATCCGGATCGGCGGCGCCGGCTCGTCGCGGCCACTCGGCCACCAACACCGAGGCGGCGGCGTCGGGCTCGTGGTGACGCAGGAAGCTGGCGTCCACATCGAATTGCTCGACGAGCTGCGCGAGGACCCTTTCGCTGACCCGGGTCGCCGTGGACGCCGTGGCCTCCATCAGCTGGGTGGCGACGGAGGTGACCACCAGGTTCAAGCTGCGCGGCACGGGTCCTCCGATACGGGGCACACGGCGACCCGTTCGAGTACCCGTCGAAGGGGTCCGATAGTTCGCTCGGTTGTTTGCTGGTTGCATTTCGAACCGCGCCGCGGCGCGGCCGAAATCCGTCTGGAAACGGTAACACGCAGATCCGGCTCCATCGGGTCTTACGACGAGATGCCGGTGGGCGGTGCACGGCGTGCCCCGCGGCGGGTCACTGACCGTTTGCTGAGGCCGCGTCGCTCGGGATGTCAAGTGTGGCAATCGGATACAGCCCGGAGCCGTCTCGCCCGTCGCGGGCCAGGGCCATGGGCGCATAGTTCACCACGTGTGAGGCGCCCGGCGTGTGCTGTTGCCATTCGACGGAGGCGCGCAGCGTGTAATGCCCGGGCGCGAGGCCGGTCACGTCGACATGCACCGACTCGCTGGCCGACTCCGCAACCGGTTCCTCACGCGATTGGCTGGACTCGTCGTGGACCAGCGTCTTGAGATTGACCGTGGCCGACAGTGTGCGAACCACCGCGCCGGAGAAGTCCACCAGCTTGTAGCCGGGCGCCCAGCGTTCGGTGGCCGCCGCCGAGCCATAGTTGGTCCACACCACCGAGATGGTCGCCACCTTGTCCTGGATCGATTGCGATCCCGGCTTCGCCTCGACCGAATACCGGTAACCGGCAGCGGTATTGGCCTGGGCCCATACCTGGAACAGCTTGGGATCCATCGCCGACGTCGCATCGCGGTCCGGGAAATCCGCACTCGACGTCATCGACACGTGATACCGGATGACGTCGTGCAGGCCCTTCTCGTAATACGACCGGGCGTCGGCCCCGCTCGGCAGTCGGCACCACTGGCTGATCACCAGCGCCGTCATCAGCCGCTGCTTGATGGCGTTGACGACCGCGTCGTTGGAGCGGACGTAGTGCGAGTCGTTGGCCTCGGCCCATTCCGGCAAGGGCGCCTGCACGCCGAGGCAATCCGCGCGGATCCCGACCGGCGCGGACAATTTCTTGGTGACGTCGTCGGCGAACAGTTCGCGGACGATCTCCGGATTCTGCGGAGCGACGACCAGCTGGGTGTGCGGGAAGGCGTTGACGTTGGCCGTGACCAACTGCGCGATCGAGGCCTTGGTGATGCTCTGATCGCGAAACTGGCTGTAATAGCCCAGCTTTGCGGCGCTTTCGTCGGGAGTGGGGCCCGGCGCGCTCAGCGAATCGCGCAGGTAGCCCAGTTGGTTCTCACCGAAGTCGCCGTACCCGGAGAACTCGAACACCGACAGGCGCTCGTCGCCGTCGTAACGACGACCGAGCGCGGCCAGCAGCTGGCTGACGCCGTTGAGGTAGTCGGGGTCGTTGAAGTTGGGCACCACATGGGTGACGCCCGGGGCCGAACCGGTCGGCGGCGCGGGATAACTGGCGGCCGAGGGGCGCAGCCAGTCCGGAATCGCGATGTTGGTGTTGTCCGAATACGAGTCGTTGCAGCAGGACTTGTAGACGTACACGCCCAGGGTCAGACGCATGTTGCGGCTACCGAGCTTGGTCAGCGCGTCGTCGATCGAGCTGAAATCGAACTTGCGGTCGTCGGGCGCATCGGGGAGCAACGTGCGCGGATCGACGGGCTGCAACTGCCGCCAGGAGACGCGCAGGCTGGCGTCGTACGACGCGGGCCATGCCGAGTAGCGCTGCTGAGCCGGGTTGCCTTGCGGGAAAAGCGGATTCAGCATCTGCTCGTACTGGCCGCGCAGCGGGTTGGGGATCTCCTGCGCGGTGGGCGGGATGGCCGGACTGACCATCGCCGACAGCGGTCCGGGATCGCTCTTGTCGCCGCAGCCGCCGAGCACCACCACCGCGCACGCGACAGCGGCCAGCGCGCGTTTCCTCAATGAGCACACGATGGCCACCGGCGTCAGATCGCGACCGACGACAAAGGCCCGCGAGGGCTGCGCGACTGAGCCGGTGCCGGCGCGGCGCCGGGCCCAGTCACAGCGAAGGTCGTCGTCAAGGTTGCTTCCCCCAATACACACCCGTGCGCGGGTAAGTGGCCCCAAATTTCGCGCTTTCCAGTGGTGCGTGCATCCGGTCCGGGGCAGGCCACGAATTGGCGTAGCGCAGCGTATCACGCGCCTGTCGGCGTGGCGTCGTCGCAGCTCAGCGGGGTTCGGGCGGTCGGTTGACCGGTGGCGCCGATGACGGGCAGTGAGACGGGTCACAATTGCGGGCGAGCCTGTCACGCTCGTCGGGTCTGCGGTGTCTCAAGGGCACAGGTCCTCACGAATAGGAGACAGCCATGACCGAGTCGGTCCCCGAACGAACCCATGTCGTCGTTGTCGGCGCCGGATACGCCGGCACCCTCGCCGCCAACCATCTGCGCCAACGCCCGGACATCGACATCACCGTGGTCAACCCCCGACCGGTCTTCGTCGAGCGCATCCGGCTGCACCAGCTGGTTGCCGACACCGGCACGGCGACCGCCGACTACGCGACGCTGCTCGGCGAGGGCATCCGGTTGATCGTCGACAGCGTCGAGGTCATCCAGGCCGCCGACCGCCGGGTGCTGCTGACCTCGGGCGCCGAGCTGGACTACGACTACCTGATTTACGCCGTGGGAAGCACGGGCGCGCCAGGGTCGACGGTGCCCGGCTACACGGAATACGCGCATTCGGTCGCCGACCTGGAAAGCGCGCAGCGGCTGCACTACGCGCTCACCGATCTGCCGCTGCCCGCGCCGATCACGGTGGTCGGTGGCGGGCTGACCGGCATCGAGACCGCCTCCGAGCTGGCCGAGGGCGGACGCCCGGTGACCCTGGTGTGCGGTCCCGTCCTCGGTCCGTCGCTGAGCAAGCGGGGCCGGCGCTCGGTGGCCAAGCGGCTGCGCCGCCTGGGGGTCAATGTGCTGGAATCGGTGGCCGTGGAAGAGGTGCGCTGGGATGCCGTGGTGCTCAGCGACGGCGTGGTGCTGCCCAGCGCTGCGACCATCTGGACGGCCGGGTTCGCGGTGCCGGACCTGGCCACGCGCAGCGGCCTGCACACCGACCCGATCGGCCGGTTGCTCACCGACGAGACGCTCACCAGCATCGACGACGAGCGCATCGTCGCCGCCGGGGACGCCGCCGCGCCGTCGGGTCAGCCGTTGCGGATGAGCTGCCAGGCCGCCGGCCCGCTGGGTGCCCAGGCCGCCAACACCGTGCTCAGCCGCATCGCGGGCGAGGTCCCCGCGGCGCTGAGCCAGGCGTTCGTCGGGCAGTGCATCAGCCTGGGCCGCACGCACGCCACGTTCCAGATGGCGCGCACCGATGACACCCCGGTGAACATGTACCTCGGTGGCCGGGCGGCGGCGTCGCTCAAGGAAGCGATCTGCAAGGGCACGCTGTGGTCGATCCGGCGCGAGGCCGCCAAGCCCGGTTCGTATCGCTGGATCAAGGGCGGCAAGCGGCCCGCACAGTCACCCGAGGAGGTCGCCGCGCGATGACGCAGGCACCGACCGGCAGCGAGCACGCCGAACGGTTCACCATGCTGCGGCCACTGCTGTTCACCATCGCCTACGAGATGCTGGGTTCGGCGACCGAGGCCGACGACGTCTTGCAGGACAGCTATCTGCGGTGGGCGGCGGTCGACTTGGCGACGGTCCGCGACACCAAGTCGTACCTGGCCCAGCTGGTAACCCGCCAGGCGCTGAACTCGCTGCGGGCCGGTGCGCGCCGGCGTGAGGACTACGTGGGGCCGTGGTTGCCCGAGCCGCTGTTGCTCGAGGAGCAGGATCCCGCCGCCGATGTCGTTCTGGCGGAGTCGATTTCGATGGCGATGCTGGTGGTGCTGGAAACGCTGAGTCCCGACGAGCGGGCCGTGTTCGTGCTGCGCGAGGTGTTCGGTTTCGACTACGGCGAGATCGCCGCGGCGGTGGGCAGGCCGGCGCCCACCGTCCGGCAGGTCGCCCACCGGGCACGCGAACATGTCCGCGCCCGGCGCAAGCGGTTCGACACGGTGGACCCCGAACGCAACGCCGAGATCACCGCGCAGTTCCTGGCCACCGCGGCCGGCGGCGACGTGGAGGCGCTGATGTCCATGCTCGCCCCCGATGCCACCTGGACCGCCGACAGCGGCGGTGTGGTGAGCGCCGCCCGCCGACCGGTGGTCGGCGCCCAGAAGGTGGCCCGCGCCATCGTCGGCCTAATGCGCCGGGCTGCCACCATGGGCGCGACGCGGGTGGAAATGGTGACCTGCAACGGTGCCCCGGCGGTGCTGCTATACCTCGGCGACCAGCTCGAAGGCGTGATCACGCTCGAGATCACCGGCGACAAGATCACCAACTTCTACGTGATGCGCAACCCGCAGAAGCTGGCGGCGCTGGCCACCGCCCGCGACATCAGCCGCGGGTGAGCCCATCCGCCCGGTGCCGCGGGGGATGCGAAACGCCGCCGCTCTGACAAGCTAGAGCGGTGCGCATCGACCGGCTCGGCGATCTTGGCGCCGCACCTCAGGTGCTGCGCGCAGTGGGTGACGCCACCGGCCGGCTCGGCCTGCCCCCGCCCGCCGCGCTGACCGGTGAGTGGTTCGGCGCCCTGGCGGTGATCGCGCCGAGCCTGTCGGTGCACCCGGTGCACGTCGACGACGTCTTCGCGGTCCCGGTATCGCGGACGCCGGAGCCGCGCGCGGTGGGCGGCGGCTGGATCGGTTACCTGTCGTATCCGGACGCCGGCGCCGACGCACAGCCCCACCGGATTCCCGAGGCCGCCGGCGGCTGGACCGACTGCGTGCTGCGCCGCGACCGCGACGGCCACTGGTGGTACGAGAGCCTCTCCGGTGCGCCGATGCCGGACTGGCTGACCACCGCGCTGACCAGACCGAGGGCCGCCGCGCGCGAGTGCCACATCGAGTGGGGCATCGCCGACCGGGCGGCGCATCGCGACGGCGTGCTGGCCTGCCTGGAGGCGATCCGCGCCGGCGAGGTGTACCAGGCCTGCGTGTGCACGCAGTTCACCGGTGCCGTCACCGGCGCCCCGCTGGACTTCTTCATCGACGGTGTCGCCCGCACCTCCCCCGCCCGGGCGGCCTACGTCGCCGGCGCCTGGGGTGCGGTGGCGTCGCTGTCCCCGGAGCTGTTCTTGCGGCGGCGCGGGACGGTGGTGGCGTCCAGCCCGATCAAGGGCACGCTGCCGCTGGCTGCGTGGCCGTCGGCGCTGCGCGCGTCGGCCAAAGAGGTCGCCGAGAACATCATGATCGTGGACCTGGTCCGCAACGACCTTGGCCGGGTGGCGATCGTCGGCACGGTGACCGTGCCCGAGTTGTTGGTGGTGCGCCGGGCGCCGGGCGTGTGGCACCTGGTCTCGACGGTGTCCGCGCAGGTCCCCACCGAGCTGCCGACTTCGGCGCTGCTGGACGCCACCTTCCCGCCCGCCTCGGTCACCGGCACCCCCAAACACCGTGCCCGCCAACTGCTCTCGCAGTGGGAACCCAACCGCCGCGGAATATATTGCGGGACAATCGGATTGGCCTCACCCGTGGCGGGCTGCGAGTTGAACGTCGCGATCCGCACCGTCGAATTCGACGCCGCGGGTGGCGCGGTGCTGGGCGTCGGCGGCGGCATCACCGCCGACTCCGACCCGGACGCCGAATGGAAAGAATGCCTGCACAAGGCGTCCCCGGTCGTCGGGCTGCCGCCGATCGCCGCCGCCAGCGCGGCGGGCTAGTCGCGGCGGGACTGCAGCACCGCGTCGTAGAGCTGGCGCGAACGCACCCCCGGATGCATGCCGGCCACCTCGCCGCAGGCGTCCTTGATGCGGGCGCCGCCGGCGACCAGCTCCTCGACCTCGGCGACCAGCGCCGGCAGGTCGGCGCGCGGGGTGGCGCCGGCCAGCACCACGGTGATTTCACCGAGCACCCCGTCGGCCGCCCAGGCCGCCAGCTCGTCGAGCGAGCCGCGCACCACTTCCTCGTGCACCTTGGTCAGCTCCCGGCAGATCGCCGCGCGGCGTGCACCGCCGAGCCGCTCGACGGCGTCCTGCAGACACGCCGCCAACCGCCGCGGGGATTCGAAGAACACGCAGGTGCGCCGCTCGTCGGCCAGCGAATCCAGCCAGCTCCGCCGCGCCCCCTTCTTGCGCGGCGCAAATCCCTCGAAGCAGAACCTCTCGGCCGGCAGACCGGACACGGCCAGCGCGGTCGTCACCGCCGACGGGCCCGGCAGGCAGCGCACCGGCAGGTCGGCCTCCACGCAGGCCGTCACCAGCCGATAGCCGGGGTCGCTGATCAGCGGCATACCGGCGTCGCTGACCACCAGCACCGTCGCGCCAGCGCGGATCGCCTCGACCAGCGAATCCACCCGGGAGCTCTCGACCTGGTCGAACATGCTGATCACCCGGCCGGTGATGCGTACGTCGAGGGCCTTGGCCAAAGTGCGCACCCGCCGGGTGTCCTCGGCGGCCACCACCTCGGCTCGGGCCAGGGCGTCCAGCAGGCGGGGTGAGGCATCCGACGGCTGGCCCAGCGGGGTCGCGCCCAGCAACAGGCGGCCGGTGGTCATGACCGACAGCCTACGATCGACACCGATGACCGCCCCGCCCCGCGAATCCCCCCCGACCATCGAGGGTGCCGAGACGCAACGTGTGGTGCCCGTCGTCAGCCCCGGACCGTTGGTGCCGGTGGCCGACTTCGGCCCGACCGATCAGGTCCGCGGCTGGGTGGTGACCGGGATCATCGCGCTGGTGGCGGCGATCACCCGCTTCCTGAACCTCGGCTCACCTACCGACGGCGGCACCCCGGTCTTCGACGAAAAGCATTACGCCCCGCAGGCCTGGCAGGTGCTGCACAACCACGGCGTGGAGGACAACCCCGGGTTCGGCCTGGTCGTGCATCCGCCGGTCGGCAAGCAACTGATCGCCCTCGGCGAGGCGGTCTTCGGCTACAGCGGCATCGGCTGGCGGTTCACCGGCGCGTTGCTCGGCGTGGTGATGGTGGCGCTGGTGATGCGGATCGTCCGGCGGATCAGCCGCTCGACGTTGATCGGCGCGATCGCCGGCGTGCTGGTGATCTGCGACGGCGTCAGCTTCGTCGCCGCGCGGACCGCCTTGCTCGACGGCATACTCACCTTCTTCGTGGTCGCGGCGTTCGGCGCGCTGGTCGTCGACCGCGACCAGGTTCGGCAGCGGATGCACGCCGCGCTGGCCGACGGCCGCCACGCCGACACGGTGTGGGGGCCGCGGCTGGGCGTGCGGTGGTGGCGGTTCGGCGCCGGGATCCTGCTCGGATTGGCTTGTGGCACAAAGTGGTCCGGCCTGTATTTCGTGCTGTTCTTCGGGGCCATGTCGCTGGCGTTCGACGTGGCCGCGCGGCGCCAGTACCAGGTCACCCGGCCCTGGCTGGGAACCTTGCGCCGCGACCTCATCCCCACCGCCTATGCGCTGGGCGTCATTCCGGTGTTGGTGTATCTGGCCAGCTACGCACCGTGGTTCGCCTCCGAGACCGCCATCGACCGGCACGAGGTGGGCCAGACGATCGGCCCCCGCTCGCTGGTGCCGCTGCCGGATGCCATCCGGTCGCTGTGGCACTACACCGCCAAGGCGTTCCAATTCCATGCGGGCCTGACGAATTCCGCGGGCAACTACCACCCCTGGGAATCGAAACCGTGGAGCTGGCCGATGTCGTTGCGGCCGGTGCTCTACGCCATCGACGAGCAGAACGTCCCCGGGTGCGGCGCCCAGTCCTGCGTCAAGGCCGAGATGCTGGTGGGCACGCCGGCGATGTGGTGGCTGGCGGTGCCGGTGCTCGTTTTCGCGTTGTGGCGCATGCTGGTCCGCCGCGACTGGCGCTACGCCGCGGTGCTGGTCGGCTACTGCGCGGGCTGGCTGCCCTGGTTCGCCGACATCGACCGGCAGATGTACTTCTTCTACGCGGCGACGATGGCTCCCTTTTTGGTGATGGCCATCGCGCTGATTTGCGGCGACGTGCTCTACACCCCCGGCGCGCCACCCCGGCGGCTGCGGCTGCAGCTGCAGGCGAATTCGGAGCGACGCACGCTGGGGTTGATCGCCGTGTGCTGTTACGTGGCGCTGGTGGTGACGAATTTCGCGTGGCTGTTCCCGGTGCTCACCGGCCTGCCGATTTCGCAGCAGACGTGGAACATGGAGATCTGGTTGCCCAGCTGGCGGTAGCGCGCTACTTACAACAGGTCGCGGGCGACCGGGCAGGACATACACCGCGGGCCGCCGCGGCCGGTGCCCAGTTCCGATCCGGCGATGGTCAGCACCTCGATGCCGGCGTCCTGCAAGCGGGTATTGGTCTGGGCGTTGCGCTCGTAGGCGACCACCACACCCGGCGCCAGCGCCAGCGTGTTGTTGCCGTCGTCCCACTGTTCGCGTTCGGCGACAACGGGATCCAGCCCCGTGTCGATGACCCGCAGCTTGTCGATCTCCATCGCCTTGGCCGCCGCCTCCAAGAAGGGGGCTTCGTCGCTGATGGCCACCCCGTCGGGCGTGCGCGCAATGGTGAACGCCGACAACGAGTCCACGATGTTGGCGTACATCACCACCGTGTCGGTGTCGACCATCGTGCACACCGTGTCCAGGTGCATCTGGGCACGCCGCTGCGCGATCGGCACCGCCAGCACGGTGTTCGCCAGGTCGTCGTCAAACAGGCTGCGGGCCAGGGCTTCCGCGCCGGCGGGGGTGGTCCGCTCCCCCACCCCGACGGCGACCACGCCGGGCGCCAGCAGCAGCACGTCACCACCCTCGACGGGGGCGGTGCGCGACTCGTAGGCCCGGCGCACGCCGGTGAACCGCGGGTGGTGGGCGTAGATGAGATCGGTCAGCGACGCCTCGCGGCCGCGGGCGCGCAGCGCCAGCGTCGGGATCACCACCCGCCGCCCGATCCAGATCGATGAGTCGCGGGTGAACACCAGATTGGGCAGCGGGTCGATGACGAAGTCACCGCCGTGGTGCATGCGCAGCACCAGCGAGACGTCGGTCCGGGTGTCGGCGGGTAACTCGTTGAACGTCATCCCGGCCATCAGCACCTGGGCCAGCCGGGCCGGCTCGAGCCCCCGCAGGTATGCCGAAAGTTCTTGCGCCAACGGCAGTCCGAGCCGTCGCGCGTCAACGGCAGCCGCGACGCCCTGCATCCGCGCGGCACCGCTGTGTGTCAGCGCCTCGGTGAGCAGATCCGACATCAGCAGCACCTCGACGCCGCGGGACCGCAACAGCGCCGCGAACTGGTCGTGCTCGTCTTGCGCGCGAGCGACCCACGGCAGGCCATCGAACAGCAGCTGGTCGACGTTGCGCGGGTTCAGCCGGAGCAGCTCGGCACCGGGGCGGTGCAGGATGACCACGCGCAGCGCGCCGACCTCGGAATTGGTGCCCAGCTCGACAACACCCACAGCTCAACCGTAGCGGCGCCGGGGCGTACCGTCCCGCCACACGCGCAGCGCGCGCCCCGTGTCATCGAACGGATGTGCGATAAACTCGGTGGCGTGGAGATCGCGGTCCAAGGCTCCCTGTTCCAGCACACCGAGCGCCGAGAACTCGGTGACGGCGCGTTCATCGAGATCCGTGCCGGCTGGCTCACCGACGCCGATGACCTGCTGGAGGCCTTGCTGTCGACGGTGCCGTGGCGCGAGGAGCGCCGGCAGATGTACGACCGGGTGGTCGACGTGCCGCGGCTGGTGAGCTTTCACGACCTCGCGGTCGACGAGCCGCCGCACCCTGAGCTGGCCCGGCTGCGCCGCCGGCTCAACGACATCTACGCCGGTGAACTCGGTGAGCCCTTTACCACGGTGGGGTTGTGCTGCTATCGCGACGGCTCGGACAGCGTCGCCTGGCACGGCGACACCATCGGCCGCAGCAGCTCCGAGGACACCATGGTGGCGATCGTGAGCCTGGGCGCCACCCGCGCCTTCGCGATGCGCCGCCGCGGCGGCGGCCCGTCGCTGCGGTTGCCGCAGGCGCACGGCGATCTGCTGGTGATGGGTGGATCGTGCCAGCGCACCTGGGAGCACTCCGTGCCTAAGACGACGGCGGCCGTGGGTCCGCGGGTCAGCATTCAGTTCCGGCCGCGCGGCGTGCGCTGAGCGGCGGCCGCAAGCGCGGCGGAGCCGGGCGCGGCGGGCCGCCGACATCAAGCTGAGCGGTTTAGGCGCGCACCGCCGACACCGCTTTGACCAGCAGGTCGCGCGCGCGTTGGGTGTCGACGGGGGCGACGGGCTGATCCGGGATCACCAGCGGGTTGGCGATGACGATCACCTGGTAGTCGCCGAATGCGGCCGAATAGTCGTACAGCTCACCGGTGCGCGGACCGCCCGGCGTCAACGCCTGCATCACGCGATGCACACCCAGCGTGCGGGTGCTGGCGATCTGCGGCGCCTCGACCACCTGAACGCCGCCGCGCAGCTGCGGGCCGGCGAAGGTCACCTTGGCGCAGTCCTTCCCGGGATCGTTGAGGGGCAACGCTTTTGAGGTCTCCAGCGCGATCACCACGAACCGGTTGCCGCGGCCCTCGGCGGTGACCGCGGACATGTTGCCCTGCAGATCGGCCGGCATGTCCGGCCCGGCCGCCACTTTCGCGCAGTTCGCCGGGTCGAACGTCAACCCGTCGGGCAGTTTGCGGCCGGCCAGCAGCTTGGGGTCTATTCCCCGTTCGCTGATGTCGCTGACCTGGTAGTCGGCTCCGAAGCTGGACTTCACGTCGACGACCTTGTTGATGTCGACCTTCGCCGGGTGAGTGGGCGATGAGCAGCCGGCCAAAACGCAGACGGCCGCAACCGCGAGCAACATCTTGGACATCGTGGCCAATCTACCCAAGCGGAGAGCTCAGCTGCGCAACGTGGACACCGTTTTGGCGAGCAGGTCCGCGGCGAATTGCGGCGGCAGCACCGGAAGCGCCGAGCCCGGATCGGTGGTCAGCGTGGTGAACGCGTAGTAGCTGCCCAGGTAGGCGGTGAAAGTATAAATGCGCGAATCTATTTCGGTGCCGGACTCGACCGATGACTTGACGTCGGCCACCATGCCGACGGTTTGGACGCCTTCGACGTGCGGCGCGTCGGTGAGGTGGACATGCGCCACGGTGTTCCCGGCGGTCTCCGACCACTGGGCGCACGCCGCGACCAGCTCGTCGGGGAAATCGACCGGTCCCGGCAAAGCCACCACCACCGCGTTGACGATGCCGCCACTGCCTGAGCCCGACACGCCCTGCGCCGATTGGTCGCGCCCGTTCCCGGGGTCGGCCAGCGCCCCGCACCTGGCCGGCTTGGCCTGCAGATCGTCCCCCAGGCTCCAGATCACCCTCGGGGAGGCCGCGCTGGGGATACCGGTGGTCACCTCGTAACCGGGCGGCAGGTCGCGAACGACCCGTTTGATGTTGGCGGGATTGACGGCCGCGGTGGTGCTCGGCGGCGATTTCGCCGCAACGGGCGGCGGTTTGGGCGCGGGTGGGTGAGCGCACCCGGCGACGGCCAACGCGAGCGCTGTGGTCACCGCCGGGCCAATCCCGAACGGCCGCATGAGGAGTTGATAGCACAGCAGAGCGCCATACCGGCTGCCCCACGCCAGCGCCGGGTCCGGTCGGAATTGCCAAACGTGCGAGCGCATGCGCCAGCGGATTTGGAAGTCACCTCATGGTCCGGAGACAGGCGCCCGGTTCGAAGCACTTCGCCGTCTTAGCCGACGGCCTCGATCACCTGGCGGGCGACGCGCTTGATCTGCTCGGCCTCGTCACGCCGGAACGGCAGGTGACGCGGATGGGGAACGTCGATCACGGTGGTGATGACGCCGATGTCCTCGCGTTGCCAGACGGCGCCGTAGCGATCCATGATCGCGCGCATCGGCCCATTGTCGGAAAGCATTCGCGCCGAGAACCTTTCGATGCCGTCCACGTCGGCGGCGATGGCTAGCGCGCTGATCAAATAGGTGCCGATGCCGCGGCCCTGGTAGGCGTCGGCGACGGTGAAGGCGATCTCGGCGACCGTCGGGTCGTTGGCGTCGCGCACGAAGCGCGCATCGGCCACCGGGTCGCTGCCGTCGGTAACCACCCACACGAAGTGATCGACGTAGTCGACCTCCGACAGGTAGTGCATCAAAGCCGGGGTCGGCAATCGCGGGGTCATGAAGCGCCGATACAGCGTGTCGCTGGAGAAGTAGATGTGGCCGTGCACGGTGCGCTCGCTGTCGCCGGGCAACACCGGGCGCAGCAGGAGCAGCGTGCCGTCCCGAACGCGGATCGGGATCGGCGTGATGAACGCGGCGAGACGCTGGCGCACGGTGCGCAGCAGCCGCGGCGTGATGCCGGGGATGTGCGCCAAGCTGGCGAAGGCTCTGGTGTCACCGATCCAACCGGTCAGCGGTTCGGCGGTGGTCACCGTCGCGGTGCGGGGGATGTCGCGCAGCAGGGCGATCTCGCCGACGATCATGCCCGGGGACGCGTGCTCGACGATCACGACACCGTCGTCGCCGACGTGTTTGATCTCGGCGGTACCCGAGGAGATCAGCAAAAAGGAGACGGCCTGCTCGCCCTGGCGCATCAGCACCTGGCCGGGCGCGGCGCGCAGGGGCTGCAGGCGGCCCGCCAGCGGGGCGAGGTCTTCGGCGGAACATCCCTGGAAGATGTCCATCGTCGCCAGCTCGTCCACCCGGGCGCCGGTCAGTCCGGCCACCGCTACGGACCGCCGCCCGCAGCACCGCGACACCACTGGGTGCGTCGCGGTGATGCCATGACCTGCCCGCCTGCTTGCCGTCGTCTACCGCGCCGGCCCGAGGAACCCGGCTGCGGTCGGATGTTGCCCAGGTTATGAGCCGGTGGCGACGGCGGCAAGGATGCGCGGCGTGTTCTTGAACCGACCTAAAGCGACGCTCGGGCGCTCAAGACCAGTTGCACCGCACCGGCCAGGTCGTCGACGACGAAGTCCGCATCGACGGTCCGGTGGCCACCCGGGCGCAGCAGGATGGTCGCCGTCCCCGCCGTCCGGCCCGCCATCATGTCGGTGTCGCCGTCGCCGATCATGACCGACTCGGCCAGCTCGAAACCGTGCTCTTGCGCCGCGCGCACCAACATCCCGGCGAGGGGCTTGCGGCACTCACAGCTGTTCGCCGCGTGCGGACAGTGGTAGACGGCATCGAGCCGGGCGCCGTCGTTCGCCAGCAGTTGGTGCAGCCGCTGCTGGATGGTCGTGAAACACCCTGGCTCGGCGGGCGTTTCCGAGAGCCATCGCTGGTTGGTCACCAGCACCGTCCGCAGATCGGCGGCGTTCAGGGCGGCCACCGCCTTGGCCGCGCCCGGCAGCAGCACCAACTCGTCCGGCGATCGGATGTACTCGCCGTCGGCGGCCTTGACATTGATGGTGCCGTCCCGGTCCAGAAAGACGGTGCGCACGTTGCTCAGATCGGGTGCGGCCATCGTCGGAGTCAGGAGGGCCTGGGAAACAATGCCGCCTCGACCATTTCGCAGATGGAGTGGCCCAGGTGCAGGCATGCTTCCTGGATTCGCCCGGTGTCGTGGCTGGGCACCCGGATGCAGATCTTGGCGACGTCGGCCACCTCGCCGCCGTGCGCGCCGGTGAGCGTGACGGTCGTCATCCCCGCCTGGCCGGCGACCTCGAGCGCACGAACGACGTTGGGCGAGTTGCCCGATGTCGTCAGGCCGACCACCACGTCGCCGGGGCGCCCGGCGGCCAGGACCTGGCGGGCGAACACCTCGTCATAGGAGTAGTCGTTGCCGATCGCCGTCATGGCCGCGGTGGCGTCGGGAAGGCTGATCGCCGCGAGTCCGGGGCGGTCAAAAGCGAAGCGGCCCATGAGTTCCGCCGCCAGGTGTCCGGCATCTTGCGCAGAGCCGCCGTTGCCGAAGAAGATCACCTTGCCGCCGGCGCGCAGCGAGGCGATGATCACCCGCGCCACTTCGACGGTCCGTGCGGCGAAGTCGCCCTGCTGCATTTGTTGCTTGACCGCGATGGTCTCGGCCAGCCGCCGCTGGACCAGCTCGACGCTCGGTGACACGACGTCCGGCCCGGTCATGCCGACCATGTTGTCAATCCCTTGCTCTCAAAGGCGAATTCGGTGACGGTGGCCCCGGCACCCTCGAGGGCCTCGATGAGACGGTGTTTCTTGGCGAAGTCGCAGAACAGCAAAATGTATCCCCCGCCGCCGGCGCCGGTGAGCTTGCCGCCCAGCGCGCCGTTCTTGAGCGCGAGATCGTAGAGGTCGTCGATGCGCTCGTTGGTGATGTAGGGCGACATCCGTTTCTTGTGGGTCCAGGCTTCGCCGAGCAGAGCACCGAAATCGTTGAGCTTTCCGGTCAGCAGCGCCGCCTTCATCGCCACCGCCAGGTCCTTCTGGGCCCGAAGGCCGGCCAGGGTGTCATCCGAACCCGTTGTGGCGCGCCGGGTTTGGTCCTCGATCACCCGCGCGGAGTCACGGGTGATGCCGGTGTAGCACAGCAGCAGGCTCAGTTCGAGCTCGAAGGCGGTCTCGTCCCGGATCCGCAGGGGATTCACGATCACGCGGTCGGTGAACTCGATGAAGTTGAATCCGCCGAACGTCGCGGCGTACATGTCCTGCATGCCGCCCGCGATGCCCAGGTCTTCGCGCTCGATGGCACACGCCAGTTGGGCGGTCTCGTACTCGCCCATCGGGACCCGGTAATGCTCGGCCAGCAGGCCGGTCAGGGCGACCATCATCGTCGACGACGAACCCAGCCCGGAGCCGGGGGGTGCGCTGGAACGCAGCACCAGGTCGTAGCCGTCCGTGCCGTCGCGGCCGAATCTGCGCACCGCGGCCTTGATCAGATCGAGGCTGCCGTCGTAGAGGATTTCGCTGTCGAGCGTCATCTCGTGGGTGGTCTTGAAGTCCACCGATTCGATGCTGACCCGGCGGTCGGTGCGGGGCACCAGCGATCCCTGGGCGTAGCGGTCGATGGTCGCCGAAAGGACGCAGCCGCCTTCGGTCGTCGGGAACGGCGGCACGTCGGTGCCGCCCCCGGCGAACGAGATCCGCAGCGGCGCTCGTGCGCGAATTCGGGGACGCGTCACGGGGATTGGCCTTCGATTGGTTCACTCAACCAACCGGATAGCGATTTCCGAGAGGCCACGCCCGCCACGTGCTAATCCCATCATCCGGGGACAGTGAAGCGTCGCCAGCCTAACAGGCTGACCAGCGCGATCGGCGGGTTTTCAGGACTTCTTCCGACTGGGCTCCAGCACGAAATCGACGACGATCGCGGCGATGTCGTCGATCGCGCGGCGGGCGATGACTTCATAGCCGTGGGTGCTCAGCGTGGGCAGGCACAGCAGGCCGGCGCGCGCGGTCAGCCCGCTGGCCTTCGAGTGCGAGGCGTCGGATTCGAAGGCGCCCAGCGCGGCGGCCTGCGGTGACAGTTCGCGGTCGGTGGCGATTTTCAGAAGCCGGTCGGCGACGCTCTTGTCGTATACGCACAGCGCGTCGCTGTAGCCGATGATCGGGCCGCCCGTCACGCTGGTGGTGTATTCGCGTTCGGTGGGGCCGACCTCCAGCGCGAGGGTGAGGTCGCCGGGCAGGGTGGCGCTGGCGTAGGTGCCGCCCACCCCGCCGATCTCTTCGTTGGTGGTGAACACCAGGTAGACGTCGTCGGCGGGCCGTTGTTGGCGCTCGCGCAGCAGCCGCGCGGCCTTCAGCAGCGCGGTCACCGCGGCGCGGTCGTCGAGGAAATAGGCGCCGACGTAGTCGCCGATCTCGACCATCGATCTCTTGCTGCGGTCCATGCAGACTCGGGTGCCTGGGTGCACCCCGGCGGCAGTCAGCTCGTCGGCGGTGCGGCCGGTGAAAACGTAGACGTGATCCCAGTCCAGCGCGCGGTCGCCCTGGTCGGGCTTGGTCTCCCAGATCCGCGAGCTTTCCTGGGTGGTGTGCTCGGAGCCGAGAGTCAGTACGGCCGTGAGGGTTTCGTTGTCGCCGAGGACGGAGACCGGGCCCAGTCCGAAGTTTCCCGGGTACATGGTGCCCAGCTGCGTCAAATGCAGTGTGCCGTCGGGTTCTACGCGCTTGACGATCATGGACAGTTCGTCCATGTGCGCCATGACGCGTGTCGCGGTGCCGGGGATGGCCTCGGTGCGGTGGCGGTGGTTGGGTGCCCCACTGTCGGCGGCGGACGGATCCGCGGCGACGTATCCGATCAGGTTGCCGGCGTCGTCGGCCCACATGTCGTCGACCACCGGTTGCAGTTCACGGGCGATGACTTCGCGAACGGCGTCCTCCTGCCCGCACGGCCCGTAGGTCAACAACAGCTCTTGCAACAACTCGTCGGTGGAATCGCGGTCGCGATGCGCCATCAGATCCTCTCCATCGTGGGGTCAGAGGATCAGTACCCGCCCCGGCCTGCGACTACGCCGAAAGCCCGAATATGTCAGCTCAGCGCCACGCCCAGTTCCTGGGCGAACACCCTGATCATGTGTTGTACGGCGATTTCGTTGCGCCCGACGATCATGTGGTCGTGCTGGCCGTGCCGGACGCCCTCGCCGCATTGCGGCAGCATCGCGAAGTCCTCGTCGCGCACGGCCGCATGGACGCCCTCGAAGACCGCGTCGTACGCGGCCCTCATCGCGTCGTTGGTGGCCGGGATGCGGCCCATCCAACTGTGGCGGACCGTGCAGCGGGTCGGCTCACCGGCGGGCAACATGTCGATGATCTCCACGCCCACCGGGCTGTTGGCCAGGATGAGGTTCGGATACACCCAATAGATCACTCCCATGTTCGCCACCGGGTCCAGTGACGCCGTGGAATCGGTGTCGGCGTTGGTGATCCAGGTGAACGGGAAGCCGATCCGGTGATGCTTGCCGAACTCGTCGTAGACCATCGTGTTGGCCAGGGTGTTCTGCCCGATGAGGCTCTCGCCGTGCACGTACGGGAAGTGGTAGCCCTCGGCGAACGCCTCCAGGGCGCCCTTCCAGGACACGTCGGAGGTGAATTCGCGCTGGGTGTGATAGCCGTAGGCCGCGTAGTTCCACAGCTCCAGTTCGGCACCGAACTCGCCCAGGTGTGCGTCGAGGTCGATGGTCGCGTCGGCGGTCAGCACCGCCCAGATGAAGCCGTACCGCTCCTCGGAGGGCAGCTCCACCAGGCCGTAGTCCTTGGTGTCCATCGAGTCGAAGCCGGCCTTGCCCGGGACGGTTAACAATTCGCCGGTGTTGCGGTAGGTCCAGGCGTGATACGGGCAGACGAACCGCGAGGCGTTGCCCGAGCCGCAGGCCGGCATCGCGCCGCGGTGCCGGCAGTAGTTGAGCAACACGTGGCTGGCGCCGGTGCGATCGCGGGTGACCAGCAGCGAATCCCCCAGCACCGAGCGCACCACGTAGTCGTTTTTGTTCGGCACCTGCGCCGACGGGACGATGGCCAGCGGCACCCGGCGCAGGATCTGCGATTCCTCGATCTCGGTGATCTTGGGATCGCGGTAGTAGTGCAGCGGCACCCGCAGTTCGCGCTCGGCCAGGTCGGTCGTCTTGTCCAGGGCATGACGCAGGCCGCGCCGCGTCAGCGTCGCGTCGGTGCCGGGCACCGGTCGGTCGATCGTCGTCACCCTGGCCTCCTTCGGTCCAACACTTTGGACCATACAATCACTATCGTTTGTATTGTCAAGGCCCGGGGCCGGCGTGTGCGACGATCACGCAATGCGCCGGCATGGCTGGTCGGGTGACATCCCGGCCGACGACGACGAGGCCGTCGCGCGCATCCTGACGGCGACGCGGGCGGCCATCGACGCGCGCGGGACCGTGAGCGTTTCCGAGGTCGCCTCGACGCTCGGCGTGACGCGGCAGACGATCTACCGGTACTTCCCCACCCATGAGGCACTGATGGGCGCCACGGCGCTAGCGTCCGTCGACGGGTTCTTGGATCGCCTTGCGGCGCATCTGGGTTCGATCACCGATCCCACCGAAGCGGTGGTCGAGGGCATCGCCTACACGTTCGAGCAACTCGCGCATGACAAGTACCTGAGTTTGGTATTCCAGCCCGGCAAGGCCAGCGCGTTCACCGCGGGGGTCACCTCAGATCAGGCCATTTCGTTCGGCCGAACGATCCTGCAACGATTCGATGTCGATTGGGCCGCAGCGGGATTCGTCGAACGCAGGCTCGACGAACTGGTCGAGGTCATGCTGCGGATGCTGCAGTCATTGATCGTGGATCCCGGCCGGCCGACGCGCACCGGACCGGAGCTACGACGCTTTTTGACGGACTGGATCGCGCCGTCGGTGCGCGCGCATGCCGCCGTTGAGCGCTGATTACCGGCCCGTGAATTGCGATTCGCGTTTGGCGGCGAAGGCGGCCCGCCCTTCTTTTGGGTCAGCGGAGCGAACCACCTCGAACGCTGAACCGACAGGAAGCCCGCTTGACGGTGCGGTCCGGCAGGGAATGAGGGGGCGGGGGTGGCCCCTGTCGTGTTTACTCGCCGCCTTGCAACCCAGCGCCCACTCTTGCTCTGGAGAACTTTGCGTCCGTAGTCCGTCGCAGTAGATCCGACAGCCCTCGCCATCTATCAACGCGCCCAACCGCATTAGCTCCGACGTTCACGCTCCGCCAGAACGGTAGGCGATTACAAACACCCACGTTGACTCGTTCGCATCAAGTAGGTCAGGGGTTCGATTCCCCTTAGCCCCATAGCGTTGGTCACCTCAGGGCGATTGGCCCCAAGCTCAGGGATGCAGGTTCCACTGACCGCAATCCTCGGCAAGGACGTCGTTGACGTCCACTTCGAGTCCCCCCACCACCGGGCCCGGATTCGACGCCGTGCTCACCACGCGTTGGTAGAGAACCGCGGTGGGCTCGATGCGCCCGTGGGACCAGGACCGCGTTTGCCACGCCCACCGGTGGCCGGGGGTCCGTGAATTTCCGATGACGCCGTCGTCGGCGGCCCATTTGCAGACATCGCTACCGCCATAGACTCCGGTGCGCTGTACTCCCAGCACCGAATTGATTCCGCGAAACCATTTGAGCGCCAAATTGGTCCAGGTGTCGCGGTTTATGTCCTCGTCGACGCTGAAGAAAATCGGGGCACTCTGACCGCCGCCAGCCGCGGAATGCAGCGCCCAGGCGGTGCGCGCATCGGAGACGCCGCCCTCGAACCCGCGCCTGAAGTCCGATGGCGCCGTCCCGCCCGGCTTGCCGTACTGGTAATTGCTGACGATCATCAGCCCGGCAGCGGTCAGCTGCTCGGCGTAACGCCGGGTGATCGGTTTGGCGCCCATGGACGAGCCGGGACGCGATAGCGACACGTAATTGATGACGCCCGAGTAGCCGGCAGCTCGAATCTGCTCCGCTGGAACTTGGCGCATGGCGAAGTCGATCAATCTGGGAGTGGCGGCAGCCGTCGCAGGAACGGTGACATTTGCCGATGCCGCATATAGCCCTGGCAGCACAGACATGGCGATGGCGTAACGGAATACGTCGCGCCGGTGCATGGTGCGTGATCGCGGGAGGCGCACATTTCCCGACAATTCCTGCATCGCGTGATGTTAAATTTGTGGACTTTGCTAGTAGAAGTGACGTGAAGTATTCGATATCAAATCGGTCTTTACGGTTCACCGACCTGAGTCAACGGCTGAAGCGGTGACGACGGTTAGAACTTCACCGCGAGGTTTTGGTGGGCCAGCCTACGAACCCCCCAGAAATAGGTGACGAATGGCATGGTGCACCACAACAGGTTCAGGACTACGAACTTGATCCACATCTCGACTGGGCTGGTCATGCTTTGCAGGTTGTTGGCTATCTCTACCCCGAAGTAGACCGCTGGCAGCGTCACCTCGACGATCATCCCGCCCATGATGAAAGAGAGTTGGGTGTTGGTAAACCGCTTGCCGTTGCGGAAGAACTGGACCATCGCATACGCCTCGAAGAGTCCGATGAAGAAGGCGACCCACTCAAGGACGACGATGAGCGGGTCGCCGTTGAGGTAGCGGGCGTCGCCGCCGAGCAGGATGGGCGACCACATGTACGTCCAGAGCGCGCCGTGGTGGACGCCGGTCTTGATCTGGTCGAAGAACAAAAGCCACGGTAGTTCCCAGATGAATCGTGGGATCAGGGCAATAAAGACCCAGACGATGACCATTGCACTGAGCCGTTCCGCCTTGGTGCGGTCACGTTGGCCGGGAAGCGGTAGCCACGGCAGCGCGAGTGCGGTCACAAAACAGCCCACGACGAAGGCGACCAGCGTGGTCGACGCGACGACGTGGGAAACCCCGGCATGAAATTCGAGGTACCAGAACACAACGTGGATGACGAAGAAGAACGCAAGAACGCCGAACAGCGACTTTTGCAGTGACGAGAGTCCGGGCTTCGCCGAGGAAACCTGCCGGTCGTCGGCACTGATCGTCTCAGTCATGGAGTTGGCTTTCAGCGGGAACGGTTAGCTGCATGCCAAAAGCATGGCACGCGCCATGTTTTTGTAGCAAGGGTCGCTAAGCGGTAAACGCGAGAGCGAGCGCCCGCTGTGCTGACGACCCGGGAACTTCGACGAGTGCCTTAAGCTAATTTTGATGAAGCAACCCGGTGAGCAGGGCGGATTGCGGCTGTGACGGCGAGCAGACGCACCGCTCCGCGTCGCCCGGTCGCTGGTCGACAACAGCGCGGCGACCGGACCCGAGAACTGCTGATCGACGAGACGGTTCGCTGCGTTCGCGAAGAAGGCTTCTCCGCAGCTAGTGCTCGGCACATCATTGAACGCGCCGGCGTGAGTTGGGGCGTCATTCAGCATCACTTCGGGGATCGCGACGGCCTGTTGACAGCGGTCATAGATGATGCCGTTGACCGCCTCGTCGCCTCACTTGAGGTGCTGGCCGATCCTGACCGGGCAATGGACACCGAACACTTGGTGCGGGCAACGTGGGACGCATTCGCCAACCCAAAGGCCATGGCAGGCTTGGAGATTCTTATTGCGGCCAAGGACCTGCGCGGCAGTCTTGGTGGACAACAGATGCAACGTCTCGGTGCGGCCCTGGCGGCGTTGGTCGCCCGTCTGAACACCGTGGCCGACCGTGAACATGCCATCGCTTTAGGCATGCTGCTGTGGACAACACCGGTAGCGATGATGCTCGCCGAAATGTTCGCCACGCCTCCGCTAACCACCAAAGATGCCCAGAAGGCAATGGTCAAACTGCTCGAAGAACTTGGCTAAGCCATTGGTTCCGGCGACCACTCGGCGGAAGATGAGCTTCGTCGCCGCGTCGGCTAGCCGCTGCAACCCGTCACATTTCTGGTGTGCCGAGACCGCTACCGGCGGCACGTTCCAGCCGCCGATGCCGGCTAACAGCACTCAAGCCGTTACCTGCCAAACGTTGTGGAGCTAAGGGGAATCGAACCCCTGACCTACTCGATGCGAACGAGTCGCGCTACCAACTGCGCCATAGCCCCTGATCGCTAAGCAGGCTACCAGTCGCGGCACCAACTACCGAACTGCCAGCACTACTCGCCGACGGCGCGCGGCAAGTCCCTGGGCCAACCGAAGGTCCGCATGGCCATCGCGTAGTCCAGGTGCTCGAACACGGGGTCCTCATCGTCGATCTCCAGAACCACCGCGCCCGGGCGCCGCAGCCGCGACGGGACGACGTCGTAGCCGCGGTCGTAAGCGTTCTCCACGCCGAGCCGCGCCCGCGCCATCCGCTTCATCCTCCGGTGGCGCACCTTCTCCTCGATGCGCGTCTGGCGCCGCAGGTACCCCAGGTAGAGCAGGGTGATCGCGGTGGCGGTGCCGCACAACCACCAGGCGCTCGGCGAGATCTTGAAGGCCGCGGTGGCCGAGCCGACCAGGACGACCGCCATCACCATCAGGACCTTCTTGCGGAAGGCGTACTTGCGGGCGCTGACGGCGGCGGCGGTCTTGTTGTCGAACCGGCGCCGCCGCGAGGCGTTGCGCGGCAGCGGTGCCGGCGCGTCGGAGTCGTCGGGCTCGTCGCTCTCGGCGGCGGGCTCCAGGCCGGACGAGTCCTCGACGTACTCGTAGCCGTCCTCGTCGGCATCGTCGGTTTTGGCGACGGCCTCGGTGTCGACCTCGCCGTCTTCGACGGGCTCGGTGTCGGCGATCTCCGCCTCGCCGGCAGACTCGCTGGCCCCTACCGGAAGGACGTGGGAATCCTCGACGACGTCGACGTCGAGGTAGTCGGGCTCGGAGGGCTCGCCTGCCTCGGCGACGGCCATTCTCATCACCACCGGGCGCCGGCGGCTCAGCTCGTCGGTCTCGGGGTCGTCGTCGGATTCGTGGTCGTCATCGTCGGCGAGGTCGTGTTCGTCGTCGAGGTCGGTCGAGCCTTGCGGCGGCGTCCAGTTCGGATCGCTGCGGTGACCGGCGGCCGGGCCGCTGCGCTTGACCAGCCGGGAGTTGCCCCCGCCGTTGAGCACCCGGGTCGCCAGGGCCACGTCGCTGGTGCGCCGCACCGCGTCGCGTTTGCTGACGAGCATCGGCACCAAGACGAACAGCCATAGCACCACGAGCGATATCCACAACAATGACTGCGGGATGCTTGGCATGATGACCTGCTCTCTTCGGTGTCCATCCCCCGCGAAGCCACTGGTGGCCAACGCGGCCCGGTCGTACGACCAGGACAATTACACACCTGTAATTTGCCTCTCACAAGCACCACGAGTCACTCGTGTCGCGCTAGTCCCAGAATGGCAACGATCCGGACTCCCGGCGAGCCGCCGCGGATCACTGAAGCGGACGACGAAAGCCGGCCGACCTAGCGAGAGTCGGTCACACCCAGCTGGCGTTTCCGGCGCGGACCAGCGTCGAGGCCACCGATCCGCTGACCTCTTCGACGGTGATGGCCATCAGCAGGTGATCGCGCCACGCCTTGTCGACCTCCAGATAGCGCTGCAACAGGCCCTCCTGGCGGAATCCCACTTTTGCCAGCACGGCCCGGCTGGCGGCGTTTTCCGGACGCACGGTGGCCTCCACCCGATGCAGCATGACCGGGCCGAAGCAGTGGTCGAGGCCCAGCGCCAGCGCCGCGGTGGCCACGCCGCCTCCGGTGGCCGACCGCGGCACCCAGTAGCCGATCCACGCCGACCGCAACGCGCCGTGGGTGACGTTGCCGATGGTCAGCTGGCCGCAGAACCGGCCGTCGAGTTCGATGACGTAGGGCAGCATGCGGCCCTGCCGCGCCTCGGCGCGCAGCCCGGAACACAGCGCCGGCCAGGCGGCCACCGCGTGCCGGGCCGTCCAGTCGCCCTCGGAGCTGGGCTCCCACGGTTCCAGGTGCGCACGATCGGTCAGCCGGATGCGGCTCCACTGCGCGCCGTCGCGCAGCCGCACCGCCCGCAACCGGACGACGCCGGCCGGAACCCGGAGCGGCCCAACGCTCATGGGCCATCCTGGATGGCGGGAATTGGAGCGCAACAGGTTCACCGTGCGTGCAGTCGTTTCGCTCAGCCGCGCTGGGCCAGGAAGGCGACGTCGACGATCTCGCCGGTACGAATCTGCTCGGCGCCGCTGGGCACCACCACCAGACAGTTCGCTTCGGCGAGGGTGGCCAGCAGGTGCGACGAGGCGCCGGGCGCGCCGCCGAGCGCCTGCACCAGATACTCCCCGCTCTCCTGGTCGCGCATCAGCTGCCCGCGCAGGAAACCCTTGCGCCCGGCCACCGACGTAATGGGCGACAGCGTGCGCGCCTGCACGATCCGGCGCATCGGCTGACGCTTGCCCAGCGACAGCCGGATCAGCGGACGGACCATCACCTCGAACACCACCAGCGCGCTCACCGGGTTGGCCGGCAACAGGAACGTCGGGACGCCCTCCCGGCCAAGCTGCCCGAAACCCTGGATGGAGCCCGGATGCATGGCCACCCGCACGACCTCGATCTCGCCGAGCTCGGACAGGACCCGCCGCACCGCCTCGGCCGCGGCGCCCCCGACCGCGCCGGCGATCACGATCACCTCGGCCCGGTTGATCTGGCCCTCGACGATCTCGCGGAGCTCGCGGGGGCCGCCGCCGACGATACCGACGCGGTTGACCTCCGCACCGGCGTCGCGGGCCGCAGCCGCCAGCGCATAGGAGTTGACGTCATAGACCTGCCCGTTGCCCGGGGTGCGCGAGATGTCGACCAGCTCGCCACCCAGCGCCATGATCGTCACCCGCGGGCGCGGGTGGACCAGCACCCGTTCGCGGCCGACCGCGGCCAGCAGCCCGACCTGCGCCGCACCGATCACCGTCCCGGAGCGCACCGCGACGTCGCCGGGCTGGACGTCGTCGCCGGCGCGGCGCACGTAGGCGCCCGACGGGGCGCCCCGCAGGATCCGCACCCGCTGCGTCCCGCCGTCGGTCCACCGCAACGGCAGCACCGCGTCGGCCAACGTGGGCAGCGGGGCCCCGGTTTGCACGCGCACGGCCTGGCGCGGCTGCAGCCGGCTGGGGGTACGCGAGCCGGCCTCGACGGTGCCCATCACCGGCAGCACCAGGCCCTCGCGGCGGTCGTTCTCGCCGGAGTCATCGAACGGCTCGGGAAGGCTGTCGCTGCCCACCTCGCCCACGCCGAGGACGTCCACGCTGCGCACCGCATAGCCGTCGATCGCGGCCTGATCGAAGCCGGGCATCGGGCGCTCCGTCACCACTTCCTCGGCGCACATCAGTCCCTGTGCCTCGGCGATCGCCACACGTATCGGTCGCGGGGCCACCGCGGCCGCGGTGATCCGGGCCTGCTGCTCTTCCACCGAACGCACAGCGCGCCTCTCTGCCCTCAAACCCGGCGGGCGCCGCCGTAGGCGACCCGCTCACTGCGCAGGCGGGTCATCCCCGCCCGGGACCGCTACGCGTTCCCGGCCCGCCGTCGTCCGCCAGCCGGGTCACCGCCGGGCTACTGCTCGGCCAGGCCCAATCGCGCCACCAACCACTGCCGCAAATCCGGGCCGTAGTCGTCACGATCCAATGCAAAGTCAACCGCAGCCTTGAGGTAGCCGCCAGGATTTCCCAAGTCGTGTCGAGATCCGCGATGCACGACCACGTGCACCGGATGGCCCTCCGCTATCAGCAACGCGATGCCGTCGGTGAGCTGTACCTCGCCGCCCGCCCCACGCTCGATGCGGCGCAACGCATCGAAGATGGCCCGGTCGAGCACGTAGCGACCGGCCGCGGCGAACAGCGACGGGGCGTCCTGCGCCCTCGGCTTCTCGACCATGCCGTTGACCCTGAGCACGTCCGGGTTGTCGTCGTCGGGGATCGGCTCGACGTCGAAAACCCCGTAGGCGCTGACCTCTTCGGGCGTTACCTCGATGGCACACAACACCGTGCCGCCGTAGTGCGCCCGCACCTTCGACATCGTCCCGAGCACACCGGTGGGCAGCACCAGGTCGTCGGGCAGCAGCACCGCCACGGCGTCCTCGTCGTCGGCCAGCCGCGACTCGACGCAGCCGATCGCGTGCCCCAGGCCCAGCGGCTCGCTCTGCACCACGGACTCGACCTTGATCAGCTGCGGGGCGCGCCGGACCTTGTCCAGCATCGCGGTCTTGCCGCGCTCCTCCAGCGTGCTCTCCAGCACGAGGTCCTCGACGAAGTGCGCGACGACGCCGTCCTTGCCCTCCGAGGTGATGATCACCAGGCGCTCGGCACCGGCCTCGGCCGCCTCGGCGGCAACCAGCTCGATGCCCGGCGTATCGACGACCGGCAACAGCTCCTTGGGGACCGTTTTGGTCGCCGGCAAGAAGCGCGTCCCGAGACCGGCGGCGGGCACGACCGCAGTGCGTGGCACCACCACGTTTGGGCTTGACATTGTTCACACGATAACCCGCATCCACTATGCCGAGTCGATGTGGCGCGGGGAAACACCTGGCTGTCATCGTTGAGCCATGGCGACCGCCAGCAAAGCCGCACTGCGTGACCAGCTGCTTGCCGCCCGGCGCCGGGTTGCCGACGACGTTCGCGCCGCCGAGGCCCAGCACCTGTGCGAGCGGCTGGAAGCCTCCGAAAGCGTTGTGACCAGCGGCAGCACCGTGTGCGCCTACGTTCCGGTGGGCACCGAGCCGGGCTCGGCCGCGATGCTGGACGCGTTGCTGCGGCGCACCGCACGGGTGCTGCTGCCGGTCGCGCGCACCACCGCGGACAACACGCCCACGCCGTTGTCCTGGGGCGAATACCGGCCCGGCACGCTGACCACCGGGCGCTGGGGATTGCTGGAACCGCCGCAACCGTGGCTGCCGCCGTCGGCCCTGGCCGAAGCCGCGGTGGTGCTGGTCCCGGCGCTGGCGGTGGACCGCCGCGGGGTGCGGCTGGGGCGGGGCCGGGGTTTCTACGACCGCTCGCTGGGCGGGCGCGACCCGCAGGCGCGGCTGATCGCGGTCGTCCGCGACGCCGAACTGCTCGACGAGCTACCGGCCGATCCGCACGACGTCCCCATGACCCATGCGCTCACGCCCCGGCAGGGATTGGTCGAGCTCGTCGGGCGCTGACATGTCGGGAATGAGACATGTCACGTGGCGGTTCTAGCACTTGAGACGCTAGAGTGCTAACCAGGTTTGCAATCACCCGGAGGTTTTCGTGCCGACTTACAGCTATCAGTGCACCGAGTGCGACGATCGCTTCGACATCGTGCAGGCCTTCACCGACGACGCGCTGACCACCTGCAAACGCTGCTCCGGGCGGCTGCGCAAGCGCTTCAACTCCGTCGGCGTGGTGTTCAAGGGCAGCGGCTTCTACCGCACCGACAGCCGCGAGTCCGGCAAGAAGTCGCCGAGTTCGACCAACGGCTCCTCGTCGAGTGATTCCGGGTCGAGCTCCTCGAGCTCCAGCGAAAAGTCCGGCTCCAGCTCCAGTGAGAAGTCCAGCTCGAGCGACAAGTCGAGCAGCTCCGCGACTTCCGCCGCCGCGACCAACTGACGGTTATCCACACCGGCGATGCCGGCGGGCGGCCTGTCCACCGGGTTGCGCCTACCGTTGCGGCGTGGGCGAATCATCGCTGAACCCAAGCCCTTTGAGTCGGCTGTCGCTATGGCTGCGCCCGGACTGGACTCGTACCGTGCTGGCGCGCCGCGTCGCCGCGGGCGGGCTCGTCGTGCTGGCCGGAATCGCCACGCTGCGGTCCAACCCCGCCGATGACTATGCGCAGGTGGTGGTCGCCGACCACGACCTACGGCCCGGCGCCGCGCTGACCCCCGCCGACGTTCGGCTCGAAAAGCGTTTGGCCGCAACGGTTCCCGACGGGGCACGAGCCGACCTGGATACGGTGGTGGGGTCGACGCTGGCCGGCCCGGCGCGCCGCGGTGAGGTGCTCACCGACGTCCGGCTGCTGGGCAGCCGGTTGGCGGAGGCCGCCATCGGGTCGAAGGCGGGCCCGGATGCCCGCATCGTGCCGCTGCATCTGGCGGACGGCGCCCTGATCGACCTGGTGCGGGTAGGCGACGTGGTCGACGTGCTGGCGGCGCCGGCCAGCGGTGCGCCGGACAATTCGCACGCGGCCCCGAAGGTGGTGGCCACCGACGCCGTGGTGGTGCTGGTATCGGCCAAAGAAAAGGCTCAGGCCGCCGATAGCGACCGCGTAGTGTTGGTTGCGCTGCCGGCTCGTGTGGCGAACACGGTGGCAGGGTCGGCGCTGGGCCAGACCGTGACGCTCACCCTGCACTGAGTGCCTGGCCGTTGTTCGTCTGCTGGCCGACGGCAAACTCTGTCCAGTCCCAGAAAGGCCATCCCAATGCTCAAAGGGTTCAAGGAGTTTCTCTCGCGGGGCAACATCATCGACCTGTCCACCGCGGTCGTCATCGGTACTGCTTTCACCGCCCTGGTCACCACATTCACCGACAGCATCATCAAGCCGTTGATCAACCGCATCGGCGTCAACCAGAAGTCCGATATCGGCATCCTGCGCATCAGCATCGGCGGCGGTCAGACCATTGACCTGAACAACGTGCTGTCAGCCGCCATCAACTTCGTGATCATCGCCGCGGTGGTGTACTTCCTGGTCGTGTTGCCCTACACGACGCTACGCAAGCGGGGCGAGGTCGAGCCGGCCGACGACGCGCAGGTCGTGCTGCTCAAGGAGATCCGGGACCTACTCGCGCAGACCAACGGCGATTCGTCGGGCAAGCACGGCAGTGTGGCCACCACGCCCCCACCGGAGTACGGACCCCGCGCGGAAGCCGAATCGAAATAGCCCGCCAATTCGGGGCTTGGCCCGCGACCCGGGTTTAAATCTCCAGGCTCGACAACTGCCCGATGATCTGGGCCGCCAACGGATTCAGCGTCGCCATCCCGTCGCGCACCGCATAGCGGGACCCGGCCAGGTTGACCACCAGCGTGCTGCCGGACACCCCGGCCAGACCGCGGGACAAGCCGGCGTCGATGATCCCCGCCGACAGCCCCGAGCCGCGGATGGCCTCGGCGATGCCGAGGATTTCGCGATCCAGGATCTCGCGGGTGGCCTCCGGGGTGACGTCGCGCGGGGTGACGCCCGTCCCGCCGACCGAGACCACCAGGTCCACCCCGCCGATCACCGCGGTGTTCAGCGCGTTGCGGATCTCGATCTCGTCCGCGGCGACCGCGACCACACCGTCGACGACGAAGCCCGCCTCCGTCAACAGCTCGGTCACCAGCGGACCGCTATGGTCCTCGTCCCCGTGCGCGGTGCGATCGTCGACCACCACAACCAGAGCCCGGCCAACTACCAATTCCGCACCCGTTTCCATGGGTGCAACCGTATATCCGAGCTCAGACAATCCCGTCGCCGAGGGTTCGTCCACTCTCACTACTGATCCGCCTTCCCGAGGGTGACCGGCACGGTGCGGCTGCCGCCACCGGCGGCATCCTGGAATGTCAGCGTTATCTTGTCGCCGGGTGCTTTGGACCGCACGGCCGCGACCAGCGCGTCGGCGCTGTTGATCGGCCGGTCGTCGACCTTCGTGACGACGACGTTCTTGGGGACGCCGGCCGATGCGGCCGCACCACCCGCGACGACGTCGACCACCTTGGCGCCGGGGGTGCCCTTGTCGTTGGTCACCTGAACGCCGAGCGAGGCGTGTGATGCCTTGCCGGTGGCGATCAGTTCGTCGGCGATGCGCTTGGCCTGGTCGACCGGGATCGCGAAGCCCAGACCGATCGACCCGCTCTGGGCGTCCGGCGAGTCGGCGCCCAGGGTGGCGATGGCCGAGTTGACGCCCACCAGTTGGCCGTTCATGTTGACCAGGGCGCCCCCGGAGTTACCGGGGTTGATCGCGGCGTCGGTCTGGATCGCGTCCAGCACGGTGTTCTGGTTGCCCGACTCACCGGTGGTGGACACCGGCCGGTTCAGCGCGCTGACGATGCCGGTGGTCACGGTGCCCGACAGGCCCAGCGGCGAGCCGATCGCGACGACGGGCTGGCCGACGCGCAGGTCCGACGAGGAGCCCAGCGAGATGGGCGTGAGCCCGGACATGCCCTGCACGCGTATGACGGCGATGTCGCTGGTGGGGTCGGCGCCGACCACCGTGAATGGTGCAGTGCGACCGTCAGAGAAGGTCACCGTGGTCTTCGCCGTCGGCGCGCCGGCACCGCCGCCGCCCGGGCCGCCCGGTCCGCCCGGCGGGCTCGGCGGCACGGGGGCCCCAGGCGGAGCTCCCGGCGGGGCGGCGGGACCCTTGGGCGGTCCCGCCGCGGCGGCGATCACGTGGTTGTTGGTCAGGATGAGCCCGTCGGTGGACAGGATGATGCCCGAGCCCTCCTCGGACTGTCGCCCGATGTCGGTCTCGAGCATGACGACGCTGGGCACCACCTTGGAGGCGACTCCCTCGACGCTGCCCGGTGGCATGTTGGCGGCCGGGACGCTGGGCGCCGCCCCGATGACGCGGCCGCCGCCGTTCCCCGTGGTGTGGGTGCCGAGCTCGACGGCCGTCGCGGCGGCACCGCCGATACCGGCCGACACCACCGCGATGGCCAACGCACCGACCACCAATAGTCCTGTGCGAGAACGCTTTTGGGGTTCCGGCGGGCCGGGCATCCCGGGCAGCATGCCGGGAATCGGGCCGCTGCCGGTGCCGCCCGGAATCGGGCCCACCCCGGTTCCGCCGGGAATCCGGCCCGGACCGGTGTTGCTGAAGGGCTCGTAAGGCGGACGGAACTGCGTCGTCGGCGACGATGAGGGCTGCGACCGATAGCGCCAGTCGTACTGCTGGTTGTACGGCTGCTGTTGTCCCGGGGCATAGCCGGAGGACCCCGCATGGCTCGGGACGGGCGCAGGCTGATTCGGCGCGGGCGGGTATCCCGGCTGCTGCGGCGGTGGCGAATACCTCGGGTCATTCGTCATGTCGCTAAGTCGCTCTTCCTCTATCTCAGTGTTTCGGCAAGTCGACGGCTGGTTCAACAGTAGCCGCAGACCTACCTTGCCCGCGCGGACTGAGAGTCCACTGAGATTACGTTCGCCGATTCCCGAGAGTTCGCCTGGTCGCCACCCGGCGCCGTGGCGTGGTCGGCCGCGGCGTCTACCTGGTCGGTCTGCGGCTCGCCGGCGGCGGTGGAGTACGTCGAGGCGGCCATGGGCCGGCCGGGCAGCAGCACATAGAAGGAGGTACCCGGGGGTTGGCCGCCCGGAACGGTGTCCTCGACGCGTAGCAGTCCGCCGTGGTTGAGCACGACCTTCTTGACGATCGCCAGCCCGAGCCCGGAGCCGGGCATCGCCCGCGCCGTCGTCGACCGGTAGAACCGTTCGAACACCAGCCGGCGCTCCTGCGGCGGAATGCCGGGGCCGTGATCGGCGATCACCAGCTCCGCGTGCGACGGATCGAGCTGGCGCATGGTGACACCGACATGGCCCCCGGGCGGGCTCCACTTGGCGGCGTTGTCCAGCAGGTTCAGCACGGCACGCGACAGCCCGGCGGCGTCGCCGTACATCTGCCAGGGTGTGACGTCGACGTCGAAGTGAATGTCGTTGCGCCGCCGCCTGACTCGCTCCAGGCTGCGATCGACCACCTCGGCCATGTCGACGGGCTCGTGCACCACCTGGCCGGCGTCGTCACGGGTCAGATCCACCAAATCGCCTACCAGCGTGGACAATTCCTCGATCTGCGCGACGACATCGGCGCGCAGATCCACCATCTCCTGCTCGGGCAGGCGCGGCGCTCCCGGCTCCATCGACGCCATCAGCAACTCGACGTTGGTGCGCAGGGAGGTCAGCGGGGTGCGCAACTCGTGGCCGGCGTCGGTGACCAGCCGAGCCTGCCGCTCCCGGGACTCGGCGAGTGCGCGCAGCATCAGGTTGAACGACTCGGTGAGCCTGGCCAATTCGTCGCTGCCGAACACGGGGATGGGCCTGAGGTCATCGGTACGCGCCACCCGCTCGGCCGCCTCGGTCAGGCGTGCCACCGGGCGCAGCCCGGCCCGGGTGACCATGCCGCCCGCCACGGCCGCGACCGCCACCCCGACCCCACCGACGATCAGCAGCACCCAGCGCAGCCTGTTCATCACCGCTTCGGTGGGCTTGAGGCTCTTGGAGATCAGCAGCGACGTGCCGTTCTGTAGGTGCACGGCCAGGATCCGTTGGTCACCGGCGGTGCGCCGCGACATGAACAGATCGCCGTGGATGACCGCCTTCTCCGGCGCGCCCACCGGTAGGGTCTGGCCCGGCTGCTGGGCGGTGTAGATCGCGTGCCCCGGGTTCACCAGCATCGCGTTGACGTCGGAGTAGGCGGTGCCCTCGATGGCTTTGCCCGGGTCGGCGGCCAGCGAGCCGCTGGCGATCAACAGCTGTGCGCGGCTCTGCAGTTGGTTGTCGATGTCGCTGTACAGCGCGGCGGAGATCACGGCGTAGACGGCGAAGGCCATCAGCACCACCACCATGGCCACCATCGACATTGCCAGCAGCATCACCCGCCACCGCAGCGACAATGAGGGTGTCGCGCGCAACGGCGGGCGCAGCGGCGGACGCTGGGGCCGGGGGAACCGGATCATCGGTGGACCCGCATCGTCACGGTGGCGTCTCCCGCAGGACGTATCCAACCCCGCGCACGGTGTGGATCAGCCGCGGCTCACCATCGGCTTCGGTCTTGCGCCGCAGGTAGCCGACATAGACCTCCAGCGCGTTGCCCGAAGTGGGAAAGTCGAATCCCCACACCTCTTCGAGGATGCGGCTGCGGGTGAGCACTCGGCGCGGATTGGCGATCAGCATCTCCAGCAGCGCGAACTCGGTGCGGGTCAGGCTGATTCGGCGCAGGCCGCGGGTGACCTCGCGGGTCATCGGGTCCAGCGTCAGGTCGGAGAACGTCATCGCCACGGATTCGGCGTCGTCCTCCGGCTTGGTCCGGCGCAGCAGTGCACGCATCCGGGCTAGCAGTTCTTCCAGGGCGAACGGCTTCGGCAGATAGTCATCGGCGCCTGCGTCGAGCCCGGCGACCCGCTCGGACACCGAATCGCGGGCGGTGAGCACGAGGATGGGGAGATCGTCACCGGTGCTGCGGAGCTGACGGCACACCTCGAGGCCGTCCAGGCGCGGCATCATCACATCGAGGACGAGCGCGTCGGGACGATCGCTGGCGATCCTTTCGAGGGCCTCGACCCCGTCATGGGCCAGCTCGACGGAGTAGCCGTTGAAGGACAAGGACCGACGCAGCGATTCGCGCACAGCGCGATCGTCGTCGACGACCAGTATTCGCACGACCCCTAGTTTCGTCCCACCGCCTGAGACGGACCTGAGAGGCGCGCCGCCGTTCGGGGCAAGCGGCGGTCACAAGCGCGGCGAAGCCGGGCGCCGTGGGCCGCCGCCATTTGGGCTAGCGGCGGTCGAGGTCGATCAGACCGAGGCGGGCCGCCTTGAGCAGCCGCCGGGGCACCTTGTGGCGCTGACCTGCGACCGTGACACCGACGAGTTCGGTCTTCTCGGCCTTCCACTGCGCGCGCCGGCTACGGGTGTTCGCGCGCGACATTCTGCGCTTGGGTACGGCCATGGTCGGGCCTAACTCCTCGTGTTGCTTCGGTAATTCGACGTGGGACTTGCAGTTCGGCATGTCGCGCGGCGTGGCTGGTGAGCCGAACGGGCGACGATCGCACATCAGGATAGTCGCTGGTCCGCTTGTGGCCAAAATGCACGCCCGCCCGCCGAGTGGCCGCCCGCTGGGCGCGCCAGGGCGGGCGCCTCCAAAGTGGGATCCTTGACGTGACACCGACGGCACCCGCTAACCTACCGGTTGGTTGGTAGGTCCGACCCGGTGAATCCCCGAATGGAGGACAGGCATGGCCTCTGCTTCCGGCGCCGCTGGCGCCCTGGGCAGCTCCGGCGCCGTCCGGATTGCGAACTGCTCGGGCTTCTACGGCGACCGGCTGTCGGCCATGCGCGAGATGCTCACCGGCGGCGAAGTCGACTACCTGACCGGCGACTACCTCGCCGAACTCACCATGCTGATCCTGGGCCGCGACCGGATGAAGCATCCCGAGCGCGGCTATGCCAAGACCTTTCTGACCCAGCTCGAGGACTGCCTGGGCGAGGCCCGCGACCGGGGGGTCCGCATCGTCGCCAACGCCGGCGGCCTCAATCCATCCGGGCTGGCCGACGCGATACGCGCGCTGGCGCAGCGGCTGGGCATCGACGCGCGGGTCGGCCACGTGGAGGGTGACGACCTGTTGTCACGTGCCGCCGACCTCGGCCTGGGCAGTCCGTTGACGGCGAACGCCTACCTGGGCGCCTGGGGCATCGTCGACTGCCTGGTCGACGGCGCCGACGTCGTCGTCACCGGCCGCGTCACCGACGCCTCGGTGATCGTCGGGGCGGCCGCTGCGCACTTCGGGTGGGGTCGCACCGACTACGGCGCGCTCGCCGGCGCGGTGGTCGCGGGCCATGTCATCGAGTGCGGGGTCCAGGCCACCGGCGGTAACTACTCGTTCTTCACCGAGGTTCCCGAGTTGACCCACGCCGGCTTCCCGCTCGCCGAGGTCCACGCCGACGGATCCTCGGTGATCACCAAGCACCCGGGCACCGGCGGCCTGGTCAGCGTCGACACCGTCACCGCGCAGCTGCTCTACGAGATCACCGGGGCGCGCTACGCCAACCCCGACGTGACCGCCCGGATGGACAGCGTCGAGCTGTCGTCCGACGGGCCGGATCGGGTGCGCATCAGCGGTGCGCGTGGCGAGGCCCCGCCGCCCACCTACAAAGTGTCGATGAACAGCATCGGCGGGTTCCGCAACTCGATGACGTTCGTGCTGACCGGCCTGGATATCGAGGCCAAGGCCGACCTGGTGCGCCAACAACTCGACGCCGCGCTCACCGTCAAGCCCGCCGAACTGCAGTGGACTTTGGCACGCACCGACCACCCGGACGCCGACACCGAGGAAGCCGCCAGTGCGCTGCTGCACTGCGTCGTGCGCGACCCCGACCCCGCCAACGTGGGACGCCAATTCTCTTCGGCTGCCGTCGAATTGGCGTTGGCCAGCTATCCGGGATTCCACGTCACCGCACCCCCGGCTGACGGCCAGGTCTACGGCGTGTTCACCCCGGGCTACGTCGCCGCCGATCAGGTACCGCACGTTGCGGTACACGCCGACGGCACCCGCGTCCACATCCCTTGCGCCACGGACACTTTGGAGCTCTCCCCCGCCGCTGAGCCACCGCTTCCCGAACCCCTGCCGGACGGGCCGACCCGGCGCGTGCCGCTGGGCCGCATCGCCGGCGCGCGCAGCGGCGACAAGGGCGGCTCCGCCAACATCGGGGTGTGGGTACGCACCGACGAGCAATTCCGATGGCTGGCCAACACGTTGACCGTCGAGCTGCTCGGAGAACTGCTGCCGGAAGCGGCCGACTTCGGCGTGACGCGTCACCTGCTGCCGAATCTGCGAGCGGTCAACTTCGTCATCGACGGCATCCTCGGCCAGGGCGTCGCCTACCAGGCCCGATTCGACCCCCAGGCCAAGGGGCTGGGCGAATGGCTCCGCGGCCGCTACCTCGACATCCCGGAGAGTCTGCTGTGAACCTTTGGACCACACCCGAGCGCGAACAGCTGCGAAAGACGGTGCGCTCGTTCGCGGAACGCGAGATCCTGCCCCGCGTCGACGAGTGGGAGTGCAGCGGCGAGCTGCCGCGCGAATTGCACCGCAGCGCCGGGGACGCCGGGCTGCTGGGTGCGGGCTTCCCCGAATCGGTTGGCGGCGGTGGCGGCGACGGCGCCGACGCGGTGATCATCTGCGAGGAGATGCATCAGGCCGGGGCCCCGGGCGGCGTGTTCGCGTCGTTGTTCACCTGCGGCATCGCGGTGCCGCACATGATCGCCTCGGGCGATCAGCGGCTCATCGAGGAGTTCGTCCGGCCGACACTGGCCGGCGAGAAGATCGGCTCGCTGGCCATCACCGAGCCGGGCGGCGGTTCCGACGTCGGGCACCTGCGCACCTCCGCGGTGCGCGATGGTGACCACTACATCGTCAACGGCGCCAAGACCTACATCACCTCCGGGGTCCGCGCCGACTACGTGGTAACCGCGGTACGCACCGGAGGCCCTGGGGCGGGCGGGGTTTCGCTGCTGGTGGTCGAGAAGGGGACGCCCGGCTTCGAGGTGAGCCGCAAGCTGGACAAGATGGGTTGGCGTTCCTCGGACACGGCCGAGCTGTCCTACACCGACGTCCGCGTGCCGGTCACCAACCTGGTCGGCCCTGAGAACAGCGGGTTCGCCCAGATCGCCCAGGCCTTCGTCTCCGAGCGCATCGGCCTTGCCGCACAGGCCTATTCGAGCGCCCAGCGCTGCCTGGATCTGACGGTCCAATGGTGTCGCGACCGCGAAACATTCGGCCGCCCACTGATATCGCGGCAGTCGGTGCAAAACACGTTGGCCGAGATGGCGCGTCGCATCGACGTCGCCAGGGTTTACTCGCGCCACGTGGTGGAGCAGCAACTCGCCGGCGAGACCAACCTGATTCCGCAGGTGTGTTTCGCCAAGAACACCGCCGTCGAGGCCGGCGAATGGGTGGCCAACCAAGCCGTCCAGTTGTTCGGCGGCATGGGCTACATGGCCGAGTCCGAGGTCGAACGCCAATATCGGGACATGCGGATCCTGGGCATCGGCGGCGGAACCACCGAAATCCTGACCGCACTGTCCGCCAAACTGCTGGGATTCCAATCATGACCGTGCTGCAGTCCACCCTCGATGCCGATGCCACCGCCTTCGCCGACGCGGCGTCGGCGGCTATTGCGAAACTCGAGGAGATCGATACCGAGCTGGCCAACGCGCTGGCCGGGGGCGGGGCCAAATACGTTGAGCGTCACCATGACCGGGGCAAGCTGACGGCACGCGAACGCATCGAATCCCTGGTCGACCAGGATTCGCCGTTCCTGGAACTGAGCCCGCTGGCGGCCTGGGGCAGCGCCTTCAAGGTCGGCGCCAGCACGGTCACCGGCATCGGGGTGGTCGAAGGCGTCGAATGCATGATCGTCGCCAACGACCCGACGGTCAAAGGCGGCACCAGCAACCCGTGGACCCTGAAGAAGATCCTGCGAGCCAACCAGATCGCCTTCGAGAACCGGCTCCCGGTGATCTCGCTGGTGGAGTCCGGCGGCGCGGATCTGCCCACGCAGAAGGAGATCTTCATCCCCGGCGGGCGGATGTTCCGCGACCTCACCCGGCTCTCAGCGGCCGGAATCCCCACCATCGCACTGGTATTCGGCAACTCCACCGCGGGCGGTGCCTACGTCCCGGGCATGTCGGATCACGTGGTGATGATCAAGGAACGTTCCAAGGTCTTCCTGGCCGGTCCCCCGCTGGTGAAGATGGCCACCGGCGAGGAATCCGACGACGAGTCACTCGGCGGCGCCGAAATGCACGCCCGCGTCTCCGGTTTGGCCGACTACTTCGCCGTCGACGAACTCGACGCGATCCGCATCGGCCGCCGCATCGTGGCCCGGTTGAACTGGGCCAAGCACGGGCCGACACCCAAGCCGGTCACCGAGCCGCTGTTCGACACCGAGGAACTCATCGGCATCGTGCCCGCGGATCTGCGGATCCCGTTCGATCCCCGCGAAGTGATCGCCCGCATCGTCGACGGTTCCGAGTTCGACGAATTCAAGCCGCTGTACGGCTCGTCGCTGGTGACGGGCTGGGCCCGGCTGCACGGGTATCCGATCGGCATCCTGGCCAACGCGCGCGGCGTGTTGTTCAGCGAGGAGTCGCAGAAAGCCACCCAGTTCATCCAGCTGGCCAACCGGTCCGACACGCCGCTGCTGTTCCTGCACAACACCACCGGTTACATGGTGGGCAAGGACTATGAAGAGGGCGGGATGATCAAGCACGGCTCGATGATGATCAACGCCGTGTCCAACTCCACGGTCCCGCACATCTCGCTGCTGATCGGCGCCTCCTATGGCGCGGGCCACTACGGCATGTGCGGGCGCGCTTACGATCCGCGGTTCCTGTTCGCCTGGCCGACGTCGAAGTCCGCGGTGATGGGCGGCGCCCAGTTGTCGGGTGTGCTGTCGATCGTGGCCCGTGCGGCCGCCGAGGCGCGCGGCCAGCAGGTCGACGAGGAGGCCGACGCGGCGATGCGGGCCGCGGTCGAGGGCCAGATCGAAGCCGAGTCGCTGCCGCTGGTGTTGTCCGGGATGCTCTACGACGACGGGGTGATCGACCCGCGAGATACCCGCACCGTCTTGGGAATCTGTTTGTCCGCCATCGCCAATGGCCCGATCAAGGGGACGTCGAACTTCGGCGTCTTCCGGATGTGAGCCCCATGGTCACTCGAGTACTGGTCGCCAACCGCGGTGAGATCGCGCGGCGGGTGTTCGCCACCTGCCGCCGGCTCGGCTTAACCACCGTCGCCGTCTACACCGAACCCGACGCCGGCGCCCCGCACGTCGCCGAGGCCGACGCCCGGGTGCGGCTGGACAAGACCAACGACTACCTCAACGCGCAGGCCATCATCGCCGCCGCCCGCGCCGCGGGCGCCGACGCGATCCACCCCGGTTACGGATTCCTCTCGGAGAACGCCGACTTCGCGGCCGCCGTCGCCGACGCCGGCCTGACGTGGATCGGCCCGCCGGTGGATGCGGTGCGCGCGATGGGCTCCAAGATCGAGTCCAAGAAACTCATGGCCGCGGCCGGGGTGCCCGTGCTCGACGAGCTCGACCCCGACACCGTCACCGAGGCGCAGCTGCCGGTGCTGGTCAAGGCCTCCGCGGGCGGCGGCGGACGCGGCATGCGGGTGGTGCGCGAATTGTCCGCCCTGCCAGCTGAAGTGGAGGCGGCGCGCCGCGAAGCCCAGTCCGCCTTCGGGGACCCGACGGTGTTCTGCGAGCGCTACCTGCCCACCGGACACCACATCGAGGTCCAGATCATGGCCGACACCCATGGCACGGTGTGGGCGGTCGGCGAACGCGAATGCTCGATTCAGCGCCGCCACCAGAAGATCATCGAGGAGGCGCCCTCGCCGTTGGTGGAGCGCACACCGGGCATGCGCGCCAAGCTGTTCGACGCGGCCCGGTTGGCCGCCGAAGCCATCGGCTACACCGGCGCCGGGACGGTGGAGTTCCTCGCCGACGACGACGGCGAGTTCTACTTTCTCGAGATGAACACCCGGCTACAGGTCGAACACCCGGTGACCGAAGAGACCACCGGACTCGATCTGGTCGAGCTGCAGCTCGCCGTCGCCGACGGCGCCCGCCTGGACTCGGACCCTCCTGCCGCGCAAGGGCATTCGATCGAGGCCCGGCTCTACGCCGAGGACCCCGCCAAGAACTGGCAGCCGCAGGCCGGTCTGGTCCGCGGCTTCGAGGTGCCCTCGGTTCGGGCGGAGTTCGGTTCCCTGGGGCACCGGACCGGGATCCGGCTGGATTCGGGCATCGTCCACGGGTTCACGGTCTCGATCCACTACGACCCCATGCTGGCCAAGGTCATCTCCTACGCCCCGACGCGACGCCAGGCCGCGCTGGTGCTCGCCGACGCGCTGGCGCGCGCCCGCGTGCACGGCGTACGCACCAACCGGGACCTTTTGGTGAACGTGCTGCGGCATCCCGCATTCCTCGACGGTGCGACCGACACAGCGTTTTTCGATACCCACGACCTGGCCCGCCTCGCGGCGCCGCTGGGCGATGCCGCGGTGGTCCGACTGTCCGCCATCGCCGCGGCACTCGCCGACGCCGCGCATAACCGGGCCGTGGCGCCGGTGCTGCGCGCCGTTCCCAGCGGCTGGCGCAACCTGCCGTCGGTCTACCAGGTCAGGGACTATCACGACGACGCGGGCGACGAGATCAGGGTCCAATATCGCTTCACCAGAACCGGTTTGACGCTTCCCGACGACCCGTCGGTGCAGCTGGTGTCGGCCACGGCGAAAGCCGTCGTGCTGCGGGTGGACGGCGTCGAGCACGGCTTCTCGGTGCGGCGCTACGATGCCGACGTCTACGTCGATTCGGCGCGCGGGCCGGTGCATTTGACCGCGCAGCCGCGTTTCCCCGAGCCCGGCTCGACCGTCGAAAAGGGCTCGCTGGTGGCGCCGATGCCGGGCAGCGTGATCCGGCTCGGTGCCGCGATCGGCGATACGGTCACCGCCGGCCAGCCGCTGATCTGGCTGGAGGCCATGAAGATGGAACACACCATCGCCGCCCCGGTGGACGGGGTGCTCGCCGAACTCAACGTCAAGACCGGTCAGCAAGTCGAAGTGGGCGCTGTGCTGGCAAGAGTGGAAGCGCCACAATCAGAAGGGGATTCAGCATGACCGATACCAGCTTCATCGAGAGCGAGGAGCGTCAGGCCCTGCGCAAGTCGGTGGCGGCCTGGGCAGCCAACTACGGCAGCGAGTACTACCTACGCAAGGCCCGCGCACAGGAACACACCGACGAATTGTGGTTGGAGGCAGGCAAACTCGGCTTCCTCGGGGTGAACCTGCCGGAGGAGTACGGCGGTGGCGGCGCCGGAATGTACGAGCTGTCGCTGGTCATGGAGGAGATGGCGGCCGCGGGCAGCGCGCTGCTGCTGATGGTGGTCTCGCCCGCCATCAACGGCACCATCATCAGCAAGTTCGGCACCGAGGAGCAGAAGAAGCGCTGGATCCCCGGCATCGCCGATGGGACGCTGACGATGGCGTTCGCCATCACCGAGCCCGACGCCGGCTCCAACTCGCACAAGATCACCACGACCGCCCGCCGGGACGGCGGCGACTGGATCGTGAAGGGCCAGAAGGTCTATATCTCCGGCATCGACCAGGCGCAGGCGGTGCTGGTGGTGGCCCGCACCGAGGAGGCCAAGACCGGCAAGCTGCGCCCCGCACTGTTCGTGGTGCCCACCGACGCGCCCGGCTTCACCTACACCCCGATCGAAATGGAACTGATCAGCCCCGAACGGCAGTTCCAGGTCTTCCTCGACGACGTGCGGCTGCCCAGCGACGCGCTCGTCGGCGCCGAAGATGCCGCCATTGCACAGCTTTTCGCCGGCCTGAACCCCGAACGGATCATGGGCGCGGCGAGCTCCGTCGGGATGGGACGGTACGCGCTGGGCCGGGCCGCCGAATACGTCAAAACCCGGCAGGTGTGGGGCACGCCGATCGGCGCGCACCAGGGGCTGTCACACCCGTTGGCGCAGTGCCACATCGAGGTCGAACTGGCCAAGCTGATGCTGCAGAAGGCTGCCACCCTCTATGACTCCGGCAACGACATGGGCGCGGCCGAGGCCGCGAACATGGCCAAATACGCTGCGGCCGAAGCCGCCACGCGCTCGGTGGATCAGGCGGTGCAGTCACTGGGCGGCAACGGACTGACCAAGGAGTACGGCCTGGCCGCCATGCTGGCCTCGGCCCGGCTGGGCCGCATCGCCCCGGTCAGCCGTGAGATGGTGCTGAACTTCGTCGCGCAGACATCGCTGGGCCTGCCCCGAAGCTACTGATGGACCCCGTCGTCGAATACGCCGGACCCGCCGACACGGGCGGACCTTATGCGCGGCTGACCCTGAATTCACCGCACAACCGCAACGCGCTGTCCACCACACTGGTCAACCAATTGCACCAGGGGTTGCGCGAAGCCTCGGCGGACCCGGCGGTACGGACCGTGGTGCTGGGCCACACCGGTGGAACCTTCTGTGCCGGTGCGGATTTGAGTGAGTCCGGCCGGGGAGATCCCTTCAGCATGGCGGTGGCCCGCGCCCGGGAGATGGTCGCCTTGATGCGGGCCATCGTCTCCTCGCCGCTGCCGGTGATCGCCGCCATCGACGGGCACGTCCGCGCGGGCGGCTTCGGCCTGGTGGGCGCCTGCGATATCGCGGTCGCGGGTCCGCGCAGTACCTTCGCGCTCACCGAGGCCCGCATCGGCGTCGCCCCGGCGATCATCTCGTTGACGCTGCTGCCGAAGCTGTCGGCGCGGGCCGCGGCGCGCTACTACCTGACCGGCGAGAAGTTCGGCGCCGCCCAGGCGGCCGAGATCGGACTGATCACCGTTGCCGCCGACGACGTCGACGCCGCGGTCGACGAACTGGTCTCCGATATCGGCCGTGGTTCGCCCCAGGGCCTCGCGGCATCCAAGGCGCTGACCACGACCGCGGTGCTGGAAGGGTTCGACCGCGACGCCGAACGGCTCGCCGAGGAGTCCGCGCGGCTGTTCGTGTCCGACGAGGCCCGCGAAGGCATGCTGGCGTTTCTGGAGAAGCGCGCGCCCAATTGGACGAGTTAGCCAGCCGGGAAGTTAGCCAGATGTCAAACAAAGGGTCCGGCCGAACGGTCGGCGGTGCGGCGCGGGCCGGCGCAAGGTTGCAGTTTAGCCAATCCTCTTGCAGCAAAAGCTGTACGTCGTAGGCTCGTGGGTGATGAGCAACTCAACGCAACGGGATGCGGAGGACACGCGCGGCGAGCCGTCGCGCGCGGCTGATACCGACCGCATCCAGATTGCCCAGTTGCTTGCGTATGCGGCCGAACAGGGGCGCTTGCAGCTCAACGACTACGAAGACCGTTTGACCAGGGCCTATGCGGCCACGACGTACGAGGAACTGGATCAATTGCGGGCTGATCTGCCGGGGGCTCCGATCAGCCCGCGCCGCGGCGGCAAGCCCAATCCGGCGCCCTCGACGCTACTGCTGGCCTTGATGAGCGGCTTCGAGCGCCGCGGCCGGTGGAACGTTCCGAAGAAGCTCACCACCTTCACCCTGTGGGGCAGCGGGGTGGTCGATCTGCGCTACGCCGACTTCACCTCGACCGAGGTCGACATCCATGCGATGTCGATCATGGGCGTGCAAAACATTTTGCTGCCGCCCGAAGTCAACGTCGAGGTGCACGGCCGCGGCGTGATGGGAAACTTCGACCGCGTGGTGGACGGACAGGGCACGCCCGGCGCGCCGACCGTGCACATTCGCGGCTTCTCCCTGTGGGGCGGTGTGGGGATCATCCGCAAGCCCCGACGGCCACGCGGCTAGCCGTAGCCCTCAGCCGGGCACGTAATCGAACGTGTCGGGGTTGGGCCCGTTGCGTCCGGCCTCGCCCTGGTCCAGCGTCGAGATCGCGTCCATGTCGGAGTCGTCCAGTTCGAAGTCGAACAACTGGAAATTCTCCTTGACCCGCTCCGGTGTCACCGACTTCGGGAAGACGATGTCGCCGCGCTGGATGTGCCAGCGCAGCACCACCTGCGCCGCCGACTTGCCGCGGGCCTGCGCGACGCGGTTGATCACCGGATCGTCGAGCACCTTGCCCTGCGCGATGGGCGCCCATGCCTCGGTGGCGATGCCATGCTCGCGTCCGTACGCCCGGACCTGTTCGTTGCCGAAGTACGGATGCACCTCGATCTGGTTGACCGACGGCACGGTGTCGGTTTCGGCTGCGAGCCGATCCAGATGTGCGACTTGGAAATTGGACACACCGATGCTGCGGGCGCGTCCGTCCCGCGCGAACTCTTCGAAGACCTTCCACGTCGACACGAAGTCGCCGTCGTAGAGGGTGGGCAGCGGCCAGTGGATGAGGAACAGGTCGACGTAGTCCGAATCCAGCTTCTTCAGCGTCTCGTCGAAGGCGCGGCGCGCGTCGTCGGGTTTGTGAAATCCATTGTTGAGCTTGCTGGTGACGAAGACCTCACCGCGGTCCAGGCCCGCGTCGCGGATGCCCTGCGCCACTTCCTTTTCGTTGCCGTACATTTCGGCCGTGTCGATGTGACGGTATCCGATCTCGAGCGCCGTCTTCACCGCCTCGGCGGTCTCGTCGGGCTTGATCTGGAACACCCCGAAACCCAGCTGCGGAATGCTGACGCCGTCGTTGAGTTCGATCGTGGGAACCTGGCTCATTACGTCTCCTCCTTCTCCGAATCCTGTACCCCGTCGAGAAAACACCAATCCCCCATCGGCATTGCCACGCAGGCCCGGGTTAACGGCGGCGTGACCGCAGGTAGTCGCCGACCACGGCCGCTCCCAGTCCGTCGAGATCGGGCACCACGACCCGTCCCTCGACACGTCGGGCGACCTGGTCGATGAACCGGGCCAGGCCCGGGTCGCTGCCCAGCCGGAAGATGGTGATCTGGGCGCCCAGGCGTGCCATCTCGTCGAAGCCGCGCACGGTATGGGCGATGGTCCGAGGGTGCGGTGGGTAATCAAAAAACACAGCAGAACCGCCGTCACCGTCGAAGTCCTCCAGGTGCGCGGTCGGCTCCCCGTCGGTCACCACCAGCACGACGGGCTGCGCGTTGGGATGCCGACGCAGATGGCGCCCCGCCAACGCCAACGCGTGGTGCAGGTTGGTGCCCTGCTCGTAGACCCCTTCCAGGCCGGTGAGCTCGGCGGCGGTCACCGTCCGCGCGTAGCGGCCAAAGGCGATGATCTGCAAGGCATCCGAACGAAATCGCGTGCACACCAGGTGGTTGAGTGCCAGCGCCGTTTGCTTCATGGGCAGCCAGCGATTCTCCATCACCATGGAGAACGAGGTGTCGACCAGCAGCGCGACCGCGGCCTGGGTCCGCGTCTCGGTCTCGGAGACTTCGACGTCGTCGACGGTGATTTTCAACCGCCCGTCGGGTCCGTCCAGGGTGGCGGTTCCCGATTGCCGCAGAACGGCATTGGTCAATGTGCGGGAGATGTTCCACGGCTCGGTGTCACCGAACTGCCAGGGCCGAGTGGCCCCGGTGAGTTCGCCCGCCGCGCCCGCGCGCCGGTGGTCGCGCTCACCGCGTCGCCCGGAAAGCTGTTGCGCCACATCGCGTAGCGCCGTCTCACCGAGCCGGCGCATCGCCTTCGGCGACAGCCGCCACTGCCCGTCGGAACCGCGGTCCAAGAAGCCCTGATTGACCAGTGCGCGTTCCAATTCGGCGAGCGTTCGGGCGTCGACGGCCGCCTGGTCGCCGAGCTGACGGGCCAGCGCGTCGAGGTCGACGTCGTCCATGGTCGCGCCCGGATAGCTCTGCGAGAGCTGCTCGGCCAGTTGCTCCAGCTCGGCGATGTCGGACAGCGCCTGGGTGCCCTCGCCCATCCCGAACGGGTTGTCACCGGAGAACTGCTCGGAGCCGCTCCAGTCCTCGCCCGGTCGCGCCGCCTGCAGGTGCGCATCGAGCCGGTTCAGCGCCTGCATCAAGGCGGGCGAGCCAAAAGCCTGCTGCGCCAGGGCATCCAGCTCCGCGCGCTGCTCGGCGCTCAGGCTGTTGCGGAACCGCTGCGCGGCGGCGGCGCGCTTGGCCAGCGAGTCCAGCAACTCGTCGACGTTGCGCGGGTTCTCCGGAAAGAACTCGCCGTGCTTGTCCATGAAGTCTTCGAAGTCCTGCTGGGTGTCCTCGCCGCGGGCGTGCTTGTCCAGCAGCTCGTTGAGGTCATTGACCATGTCATTGACCCGCTGACGATCCTCGTCGGTGGCGCCTTCGAGCGCCTGCTTCATACCCGCGAAGCGCTGGTCGAGCATCTCGCGGCCGAGCAGATCCTTGATCTGATCGTACTTTTGGCGGGCCTCGGCGCTGCGCCAGTTGTAGTCGGAGAGCTCCTGGACGGCCTTGGCCGGCGATGACGGCAACGCATCGAGCTGCAGTTCACCGAAGCGGGCGTCGTCGTCGAGCGCGCGGGCCAACTCCTTGCGTTCGGCCAGCACGGCCTCATCCAGCAGCTTCTTGATCTCCTGCAGAGTCCCGTCTAAGTTGTTGCGCCGCAACAACTCCCGTCGCCGCCGGTTGGCCTCGGCGGCCAGCCGGTCCGCGCCCGGCAGGTTCTTGGTGCCGCGGCGCAGCAGCTCGGACAGTGCGCGCCGCGGCGACGTGCCGGCCATGACATCCTGGCCGATCTGTTCGAGCGCCTCGCGCAGATCCACCGGCGGGGCCAGCGGGTCCGGCCCGCCGGTGTACGCCGAGTAGCGCGAGGAATGCCCTCGTGGCGATGGCGAGCGCGGCGTAGCCGGGCGCTGCGGGTCGTCACCATCAGACCTAGCCATAGACGGTTTGACCCTCCCCGGATACCTTGTCGATGCGCTTGGCCAGATACAGCGCCTCGAGCGCCAGTTCCAGCGCCGCGGCGCGTTCGCCTTCCGACTGCGCCCCGAGCTTGGCCGCGATCTTGTCGACCACCGGCAGGCTCGGCACCGCGGCCAGTACGTCCTTGGCCGACACCCGCTCACCGGTCGTCACGGCCGAACCGCCCTCCACCGCGGAAACCAAGGATCCGACGTCGATGCCGCCGAGCACCCGCGACGCGGTGTCCGCGGTCGCCCGGCGCAACAGGTGCTCGAGCACGGCCTGTTCGCGGCCCTCCTCGCCGGACTCGAATTCCAGCTTGCCGCGCAACACGTCGATCACCGTGCCCAGGTCGACCACCCGGGCCACCGGATCGGTCTCCCCCAGCACCGCGCCCCGATGCCGCGCGGCGGCGGCGACGGTCTCGGCGGCGGCGATCGCGAACCGCGCCGACACCCCGGAGCGTTGATCGACGGAGTTGGACTCCCGCAGGTAGCGGGCGAACCGGGCGATGACCTGCATCAGGTAATCGGGAACCTGGGCCGACAGGTGCGCTTCCTGCGCGATCACACCGACTTCCGCGTCGAGTTCCAACGGGTAGTGCGTGCGGATCTCGGCACCGAACCGGTCTTTGAGCGGGGTGATGATGCGACCGCGGTTGGTGTAGTCCTCGGGGTTGGCGCTGGCGACCACGAGGACGTCCAGCGGCAGCCGCAAGGTGTAGCCGCGGACCTGGATGTCGCGCTCCTCCATCACGTTGAGCATCGATACCTGGATGCGCTCGGCCAGGTCGGGCAGCTCGTTGACGGCGACGATGCCGCGGTGTGCGCGCGGGATCAGGCCGTAGGCGATGGTCTCGGGGTCGCCCAGGCTGCGGCCCTCGGCGACCTTGATCGGGTCGATGTCGCCGACCAGGTCGGCGACGCTGGTGTCCGGGGTGGCGAGCTTTTCGGTGTAGCGCTCGCTGCGGTGCCGCCACTCGATGGGCAGGTCGTCGCCGAGGGTGGCGGCCTTGCGGATGGACTCCGGGGTGATCGGGCTGTACGGGTGCTCCCCGAGCTCGGCACCGGCGATCACCGGCGTCCACTCGTCGAGCAGGCCGATCAGTGCGCGCAGCAGCCGGGTCTTGCCCTGGCCGCGCTCACCGAGCAGCACGAAGTCATGACCGGCGATCAGCGCCCGCTCCAGTTGCGGCAGCACGGTGTCGTCGAATCCCAGAATGCCCGGCCAGATGGCTTCGCCATCCCCGCCTTCGGCGAGGCGTGCGAGCAGATTTTCGCGGATTTCCTGCTTGACTCCCCGTTCACGATGACCGGCGGCGCGCAGCTCGCCGACGGTGCGGGGCAGGTTGCTCGGTGACGTCACCACTCCACGCTACGACGCGCGCTCTGACGAGTCATGCCAAGGGCGTTCACTAGACGCTTATTGACAGGCGCGTCGCACGCGCACACCGTGGCTAGTGCGCGAAGTGGCGCGCCCCGGTCAGATAGAGCGAAATGCCGGCGTTGGCGGCCGCCGCGGTCACTTCGTCGTCGCGCACCGATCCGCCGGGGTGCACGATCGCCTTCACCCCGGCGCCGGTCAGCGTCTCGAGCCCGTCGGGGAACGGGAAGAACGCGTCGGAGGCCGCGACGGCGCCGTGCACCCGGTCGCCGCCGCGCGCATTCCCTCTTTCAACGGCCAGCCGCGCCGCGTCGACCCGGTTCACCTGACCCATGCCGACGCCGATGGTGGCTCCGCCGCCGGCGATCACGATCGCATTCGATTTGACGGCGCGACAGACGCGCCAGGCGAACACCAGGTCGGCCAGCGTCGCCGGATCGGCCGGTGACCCGGTGGCCAGAGTCCAATTCGCGGGGTTGTCGCCGTGCGCGTCGAGCTCGTCGCGCTGCTGCACCAAAAGTCCGCCGCTGATCGGCCGCAGCTCGGTCCCACCGGTCAGCGGCTCCGAGGCCACCAGCACCCGGATGTTCTTCTTGCGGGTCAAGGCCTCCAGGGCGGCCGGCTCGTAGGCGGGGGCGACGATGACCTCGGTGAAGATGGTGCTGACGTATTCGGCCATCTCCAGGCTGACTTCGGTGTTGGACGCGATGACCCCGCCGAAGGCGCTCAACGGATCGCATTCGTGCGCCTTGCGATGCGCGTCCGCGACCGATTCCGAGGAGATGGCGATGCCACATGGGTTGGCGTGCTTGATGATTGCGACGCAGGTCTCTTCGTGGTCGAAGGCGGCCCGCCAGGCCGCGTCCGCATCGGTGAAGTTGTTGTAGGACATCTCTTTTCCGTGCAGCTGCTCGGCCTGCGCCAGTCCTGGCCAGGCGCCGGGGTCGCTGTACAGCGCCGCCTGCTGGTGCGGGTTCTCGCCGTAGCGCAGCATCGCCGAGCGACGCCAGTTGCGGCCCAGCCACTTCGGGAAAGTCGTCGGCGGATGTTCGGGAGCCAGCGTCGACTCCATCCAGCTCGCGACGGCGATGTCGTACTCGGCGGTGTGCTGAAAGGCAAGCGACGCCAGCTTTTTGCGCTCGGCGAGGCTAAACCCGCCCGACCGTACCGCGGCCAACACTCCGTCGTAGCCCTGCGGGTCGACAATCACCGCCACGCTGGGGTGGTTCTTCGCCGCGGCCCGCACCATCGACGGGCCGCCGATGTCGATCTGCTCGACGCATTCGTCGATGCTGGCCCCGGAGTCGACGGTCTCGGTGAAGGGGTACAGGTTGACGACGACGAGCTCGAACGCCGCGATCCCGAGCTCCTCGAGCGCGGCGGCGTGCTCGGGCTTGCGGAGGTCCGCCAGCAGGCCCGCGTGCACGCGCGGGTGCAGCGTCTTGACCCGGCCGTCGAGCACTTCGGGAAATCCGGTCAGCTCCTCGACCCGGGTCACCGGAATGCCTTTGTCGGCAATGACCTTCGCCGTGGATCCGGTCGAGACGATTTCGACACCCGCGGCCGCCAGTCCCTGGGCGAGGTCGACGAGCCCGGTCTTGTCGTACACGCTGATCAGGGCGCGCCGGATCGGCCGTTTGGCGTCTTCCCGCCAGTCGTCGGTGCTCATCGGTTCGTCGCCTTTCGTCCGATCGTCGCTTTTCTCCCGACCAGGGTCAGGCCGCGTGTTGCGATCGCGGCCACCACGTCCACCAGAAGCTTCCGTTCGGTGACTTTGATGCGTTCGTGCAGAGTCTCTTCGGTGTCGCCGTCGAGCACCGGAACGGATTCCTGCGCCAGAATCGGCCCGGTGTCCGTCCCGGCGTCCACCAGGTGCACCGTACAGCCTGTGACCTTGACACCGTAGGCCAATGCGTCGGCCACCCCGTGCGCACCCGGAAACGCCGGCAACAGCGCCGGATGGGTGTTGATGACCCGACCGTAGAACCGTGAAAGGAACTGCGGCCCAAGGATTTTCATGAACCCGGCGGAGACCACCAGGTCGGGCGAGTGTGCGGCGGTGGCCTCGGTGATGGCGGCGTCCCAGGCGGCGCGGTCGGGGTGCTCGCCGAGCCGGACGGTGAAGGCGGGCACGGACGCGGCCGCGGCGATCTCGGTGGCCAGGCAGTCGCGGTCGGCGCCGACGGCGACCACCCGGGCCGGGTAATCCGCGACGGCGGAGGTCAACAGCGAATTCAGCAGCGACCCGGTGCCCGACGCCAGTACCACTACCCGTGCCGGTGCGTTCGGGGGCACATGGAGCGGTTCGACCACATCGGCGAGCCTAGCCCGCCGACGATGCGGGTCGTGCAGCGACGTGAGCAGAGTCGGGCGATCGACCTCGGCACCCCGTCGGCGCCAACCGGATTGTCGCGCGGCGGCCGGCGGAAGGCTTATTCCTCGGAATCTCGCTCGGTGGCTTCTTGTCCGGGCTCGCGCGGGGATGGCGTGTCGGTCACCGGGGGGTCGGGTTGGGCGGCCTCGCCCGCGGGCGGATCCAGCGCGTCACCCGCCTCCCCAGGGATCGCCTCCTCCTCGTCGGGCGACGGCTCGTCGTCGAAGACGCCCGCGAAGTCGGCCGGCTCCTCGGCCGCCGCGGCCGCTGCGGGCTTGACCTTGGGCCGCCGGGGACGGCGGCTGACCCCGCCGGTCATCACCACCGTGATCCCGCCGACGACCGCGAACCAGAAGAAGACGCCGACGAGCAACGCGCCCTGGTCGACGCCGACGTGCCCGAAGTTACCCAGCTGGCCGCTGCCGGCGTACGCGATCACGGACATCACCAGCGCGCCCACGACCGCGGCGACCAGCAGCTTGGCCGCGGCCGCCAGCAACGGCAGCGCCCGCCGGGCGCACTGCTGCCCGACCGCCACACCCGACGACGCACCGATGATGAGCAGCGCCACCCACACCGGCCCCAGCGGCGGCCTGGGGACCGCGGCCAGCACCGGCACGGCCGGGATGTCACCACCGAACGCGATGAACGAACTGAAGGTCGCGAATCCGATGTGCGCGCTGGAGCCGACGGCCATTGCCGCGGTGCCGACAATCACGTTGGGCGCGTACAGCATTGACAGCACGGTGAGGCTGAACTCGCCGAAGATCGAATCGGTGATGCCGTAGAGCTCCTGCATGGTTGACCAATGCACCACCAGCGACCCGGCCGTCACGAAGCCGGAGAGCCCGAGCAACGCCAATACCCCGGCGGAAGCGGCGCGCAGCGAGTCGCCCAGCCAGAAGGGCAGCGACGCCGCCGCGAGCGCGCGCGGCCCCACCCGGGACCACACCCCGATGCCGGCGCCGGCGGCATGCACCGCGAGCACGCTGAGGAACGCGCGTAGCGCACTGGGCGTTTGCAGCTCGGTGATCACCGAGGATGCGTCGTGGATGACCGCCAAGGCGATCGCCGTCAGGAACAACGGGCCGCCCAGCGCCGAGGCGACGACCCAGCGGACGACCAGCCACGACGAGTAGGGCGTCGTGGCCCGGGCGGTGCTGCGCGCGGTGGCCCAGACCATCAACAGGACCGGCAGCAGCGGCATCACCCCGAGCACGCGACCGCCGATCGAGACCGGTACCTGGTGCACGCCCAGCCACATGCTGGCGATGGCGCCCAGCGCGCCGGTCATGTCGCTGTTGGCGATCAACAACTGGATCAGCGTGACCGCGGCGATGATGACCAACGCCACCACCGCGGGGGCGAACGCGACCCTGACGAGGTCACGCGCCTGGCGAGCGCCCGCTGCCCGGTTGTCCTCCACCCGTGTCACTCTGGGGCACGTCCCCGACTAGGCGCGACAGCGCACGGTTAGGAGGGCGCTGGCCCAGACGGTGACGACGGCGACTGCTGCTCGTGGCCGAACTGCTGGCCCCCACCCTGCTCGGAGAAGTTTGCCGTCGCCGAGGAGTCCGATCCGCCAACGTTGGGCGGGGGGCTGAAGCTGGGGAAGCCGGTGGGCGGCGTGTTCGAGCCGTGCTGCTGCGCGGACGGTTGCGGTCCGGACTGCGGCGAGGGCTGAGCGCCGAAACCGCCGGTCGGAGCGCCGCTCTGGGTGGGCGCCGCGCTCGGCGAATAGCCGCCGTACTGCGAACCGTAGCCCTGCGGCGACTGCTGCTGCCCGCCGTGCTGCTGGCCGCCCGGCTGCTGACCGTAGTAGGGCTGCTGCTGACCGTATTGGCCGTATTGCCCGTACTGGCCATACTGCGCGTACGGGTCGTATTTGGGCCGCGGCGCCGGGGCGGTGATCACCCCGGAGTCCAGCAGGACCACGACGACGGCGGCGATCGCCTGGAGCACGACGGCCGCCACCAGCGGCCACATCGCCCAGCCGATCGAGAAACCGGCGGGCAGGTTGATCGTCTCGGTGATGGCGAGCAAGGCACCCAGCACCGCGATGACCGCGACGACTCCCGCGTAGTTCCTGGCCTTCGGCAGCAGGCCGAGCCCGGCGAGCAGCGCCGCCAGCACGGCAACCACGACCGCGGTGCCGGCGTCACCGGCGCGGCCACCGATGCCCGGGCCGAGGTCGGCGCCGATGGTAAAGGTGGGGCCGAAGTTCAGGAGGTAGGCGGCCAGACCGAGAACCACCACCGCGATGTTCAGGTAGAACGGCAGCTTGCTCGTTCCGTGGTCGTCCTTGGCGAAGGACGGTGTGCCGCCCGCATAGGCGCCGCCGGGTTGCGCCGGTGGATAGCCCGGGCTTCCGGGAGAGTAGGTCATGGCTCCTCCTGTTGCTTCCAGTGCCTTGAACTGCCTAGCGGTCGCCACAGTTGCAGTGCAACGCTGTGCTTCCAGGCGCCTCGCTGCGTTAGCGACGCGGTCGATCACCCACGCTAGCGCACGTGCGGCAGCCCGTGCCGCTGCCACCGGCTTGCTCGGTGACGTCCGCATCGGCGGGCCCGCAACCTGCTCGCGAGACGGTCCGTGTCACGACGGCTTGCCCAGCGGAGGTAGAACACGTTCTAATTCACCCCATGGATTACGGGCTTGTGCTTTTTACCAGCGATCGTGGCATCTCCCCGGCGAAGGCCGCGAAGCTCGCCGACGACCACGGCTTTACGACCTTCTACGTGCCAGAACACACCCACATTCCGGTGAAGCGCGAGGCGGCTCACCCCACCACCGGGGACGAGTCGCTGCCCGACGACCGCTACATGCGGACACTAGACCCCTGGGTGAGCCTGGGCGCGGCGTGCGCGGTCACCTCGCGGGTGCGGCTGTCCACCGCGGTGGCTCTTCCCGTCGAACACGACCCGATCACGTTGGCGAAAAGTATTGCCACCCTTGACCACCTGTCCGGCGGACGGGTCAGCCTGGGCGTCGGGTTCGGCTGGAACACCGACGAACTCGCCGACCACAATGTGCCGCCGGGCCGGCGCCGCACGATGCTGCGCGAGTACCTCGAGGCGATGCGGGCGCTGTGGACCGAAGAAGAAGCCTCCTACGATGGCGAGTTCGTCAAGTTCGGTCCCAGCTGGGCCTGGCCCAAGCCCGTGCAGCCGCACGTCCCGGTGCTGGTCGGCGCGGCGGGCACCGAGAAGAACTTCAAGTGGATCGCCCGCAGCGCCGACGGCTGGATCACCACCCCGCGCGACTTCGACATCGACGAGCCGGTCAAGTTGCTGCAGGACACCTGGGCGGCCGCGGGCCGCGACGGTGCCCCGCAGATCGTGGCGCTGGACTTCAAGCCGGTGCCCGAGAAGCTGGCCAAGTGGGCCGAGCTCGGCGTGACCGAGGTGCTGTTCGGACTGCCGGACAAATCCGAGGACGAGGTCGCCGCCTACGTCGAGCGCTTGGCCGGCAAGCTCGCCGCCCTGGTCTGACCCCAGGCCAGGCGTGTCGCCGAGCCCGTGAACGCCGAGACTTAAACCAGTGCGACGCGTGACGGCGTGTCGGGTGCGTGGTTTATGTGTCGCGACGGCGACAGCCGCTAACGCAGCGACGCGCGGTTACCGTTACCGGTCGACCACACCGAGATATCCGCACCGAGCGGATCGCCGTCGCACATCAACGCGACCAGATCCTCGTCGTCGGTCGTCGCCATGAATCGCGTGTTGTCCGTCTCGAGCCTGCCGACGATGATGCCGGTCCGGACCGGCCAGTCGTAGCGCACGGAGTACGTCTCGATCGTCGCTTCACCGTCGGGCGTTTTGGTGACGTTGACCTTGGGCAGCGCTTCAACCTGCTTGTTCAGCTCCGCACAGTTGTCGGTGCGCCAGTCCACAGGTGTGGTCGAGTAGATGCCGACGGAGTACTTGCTCATGATCCCGCCGTTGGCGCCGACGAGGCCGAACTGCCCTGGCCTGTCCCGCATCTGCGCGACCGTCTCGGCGATAGCGTGCAGGGAGTAGCTGTTGCCGGGGCCGCCGAAGTACGGCAATCCGCCGGTCAAGGTCAGACCGCGCGGGTCGTCGCCGTCGATGCCGAGAGCTTCGCAGATGACGAAGACCGGGAACGGGAAGCAGCTGTACAGATCAAAGGTGGCGATGTCGTCAACGCCAATTCCCGCTAACCGCAACGCTTCTCGGGCCGCGTGGACCGCCGCCGGGCTGGCCCCGAGGTCGACGCGGTCGAGCATCGCCTGCTCGACCATGTCGGAGTGGCCGTGCAGGTAAACCCATTTGTCTTGCGCCACACCGAGGCGGGTCGCGGCTTCCACGGACATCAGCACCGCCGCCGCGCCCTGGTTGACCTGATCTCGGGCGACGAGCAACCGGGGGTATGGGTCACTGATCATCCGGTTGTCGTCGGTGACCGTGATGATCTCCTCGACCGACCGCTCGACCGGCGATGACGAAAACGGGTTCTTGGCAGCCACTTTGGACATTGGGGCGAACAGTTCGGCCATCTCGCGCCGATAGTCGGCCACGCTGCGTCCCAGGCGGGCGCGGCGGGCGTTCTCGAGCAGCCCGTACTGCACCGGCGCCCCGGTCAAACCGTGCTGGATGGTGTATTCGTCGATGTAACTCGAGATCTGGTGACCGCGATCCTCCAGTTGACCCTCGACGTCTTCGGTGAAGTCCGGCTTGTCGTCACGGTTGGCGAAGTAGCGCGCCGTCGACCCCGGCTCCGAGCCCATGATCAGCACCACGTCGGCGTCGCCCGCCACGATGGTGTTGCCCGCCTCCGTGACGAGCTTCTGCGGCCCCTGCCCGCCGACCGGTTCCAGTACCACCCGGGTTGGGTCGCCGCCGAGCCGGTTCATCACCGAGCGCGGGTAGTTGTTCGACTTGCCGAGCGTCGCCGGCATCGGGCCGGAGATCTCGAATTGCCGAAGCCCGAAGACCGTGTCGACGGCGTGTGCAACGCCGTTGGCGCCCGTGTCGGCAAGGGCCGCCTGCGCGGCGGCCGTCGCGAGGTCGACCGCCGACATGCCCCGGTAGTCAGCGTCGTCGATGCGCTCGGTGAACTGGCCGACACCGACGAGCACCGGGGTGCGGGGATGCACCGGCATTACAGGCCTCCTGACAAGTGTTAATTCGTCAGGCTAACCGAAACCTGAAACGTGTTCCAATTTGGCCGCGAACGGCCCTGCTCACAGGCTCTGCAGGATCTCCCGGGCGAGCGCGGCGGTCTCCGACGGCGTCTTGCCGACCTTGACGCCGGCGGCCTCCAAGGCCTCCTTCTTGGCGGCCGCGGTGCCCGACGAGCCCGACACGATGGCGCCAGCGTGGCCCATCGTCTTGCCCTCCGGCGCGGTGAATCCTGCGACGTAACCGACGACCGGCTTGGACACGTTGGCCTTGATGTAGTCGGCCGCCCGCTCCTCGGCGTCACCGCCGATCTCACCGATCATCACGATGACCTTGGTGTCGGGGTCCTTCTCGAAGGCCTCGATGGCGTCGATGTGGGTGGTCCCGATCACCGGGTCACCGCCGATACCGATCGAGGTGGAGAAGCCGAAATCGCGCAGCTCGTACATCATCTGGTAGGTCAGGGTGCCCGACTTGGACACCAGCCCGACCGGACCGGGGCCGCTGATGTTGGCCGGCGTGATGCCGGCCAGCGCCTCGCCCGGGGTGATGATGCCCGGGCAGTTCGGCCCGATGATGCGGGTCTTCTGCCCCTTGTCGACGTTGTAGGCCCACGCATAGGCGCTGTCCTGCACCGGAATTCCCTCGGTGATGACGACCAGCAGCGGGATCTCGGCGTCGATGGCCTCGATGACGGCGTCCTTGGCGAACTTCGGCGGCACGAACACGACCGAGACGTTGGCGCCGGTTTCCTTGATCGCTTCGGCGACGGTGCCGAACACGGGCAGCTCGACGTCCTTGCCGACCGGGTCCACGTGCGACACGGTCGTGCCCGCCTTGCGGGCGTTCACGCCGCCCACCACCTGGGTGCCGGCCTTGAGCATCAGCGCGGTGTGCTTGGTGCCCTCACCGCCGGTGATGCCCTGGACGATGACCTTGGAGTCCTTGTTCAGGAAGATCGACATAGCTTGGTTCCCTTACTTGTTCGCCAGCTCGGCGGCTTTGTCGGCACCGGCGTCCATGGTCTCGGCCTGGATCACCAGCGGGTGGTTGGCTTGGGCCAGGATCCGGCGGCCTTCGTCGACGTTGTTGCCGTCGAGCCGGACCACGAGCGGCTTGTTGGCCTCGTCGCCGAGCATGTTCAGCGCGGTCACGATGCCGTTGGCGACGGCGTCGCAGGATGTGATGCCGCCGAACACGTTCACGAACACGCTCTTGACCTGCTTGTCGTTCAGGATGACGTCGAGGCCCGCGGCCATCACCTCGGCCGACGCGCCACCGCCGATGTCGAGGAAGTTGGCCGGCTTGACCCCGCCGTGCTTCTCGCCCGCGTAGGCGACGACGTCGAGCGTCGACATGACCAGGCCCGCCCCGTTACCGATGATGCCGACGGAGCCGTCCAGCTTGACGTAGTTGAGGTCATGCTCCTTGGCTTTGAGCTCGAGCGGGTCGGTCGCGTCGCGGTCCTCGAACTCGGCGTGGCCCGGCTGACGGAAGTCGGCGTTGGCGTCCAGCGTGACCTTGCCGTCCAGCGCCAGGATCTGGCCTGGGTCGTCCTCACCGCGGGAGGGAGTGCGCACCAGCGGGTTGACCTCGACCAGGGTGGCGTCCTCGGCGACGAAGACCTCCCACAGCTTGTTGATGGTGACCGCGGCGGCGTCCAGCACCTCGGCGGGCAGGTGGCCCTGCTCGGCGATGGACCGCGCGGTCGCCAGGTCGACGCCCTTGACGGCGTCCACCGGAACCTTGGCCAGCCGCTCCGGCTTGGTGGCGGCCACCTCCTCGATTTCCATGCCGCCCTCGACCGAGCACATGGCCAGGTAGGTGCGGTTGGCGCGGTCGAGCAGGAAGGAGATGTAGTACTCCTCGGCGATGTCGCTGGCCTCGGCGACCAGCAGCTTCTTCACCACGTGGCCCTTGATGTCCAGGCCGAGGATGTTCTTGGCGTGCTCGTAGGCGTCCTCGGGCGTCGCCGCGTACTTGACGCCACCCGCCTTGCCGCGCCCGCCGACCTTCACCTGCGCTTTGACCATCACCGGGCGACCGATCTCGGTGGCGATCTCGCGAGCGCCCTCGGCCGTGTCGGTCACGCGTCCCGGCGTAGTCGGTACGTTGTGCTTGGCGAACAATTCTTTTGCTTGATACTCGAAAAGGTCCATGGACTCTCTGTCTTCGCTCGACTCAACTACTAGGCCTCTTGGTGGGCGGTGCCGCACTCGGCAACTCGCACGGACGAACTGTATCCACCCCTCAAATGCCTTTGACCGCCGCGTCCGCCGATGTGGCACAGCTCACGAGCTATGGGTTGACCGTCCGCGTGATCCAAATCACAATTCCGCCCGGATTCTGCGACGAGGTTGCCAGTTCCGCGCGTTAGCGGATACCTTCCTAGGGTCCAGATAACGTTATGGTCACGATACGAGGACATTTCAGGTTGTCCCAGCACCGTTTTGCCCGGCCTTCTGCCGTAACTGAGGGCGTCGTGAGGGTTGGTCGCGCGGCCGGCGCCCGGTGGGCGGAAGCCCCGCACCGCACCGAAGTCACCGAAATCCTCCCGCTCGACGGCTTCGATTTCGACGACTTCGAATTCAGCGACGACGCCGGCGATCTCGGCGACCTGGACTTCAGCAATGACTCGACGTTCGACAACGAAGCACAGGTGCTGCTGGCGCCCGAACTCGACGACCTGCACGACGCGGACGACCTGCGCCCGGCATGGCTGGCGGCGCCCGTCACCGAGGTGCTGCCGCGGGTGGTCATCGAGCCCCGCACCGAGCGGCGCCTCGATCGCCCACACGTCACCGACGTCGTCGGCGTCGCGCGGCGCGGCGGACAGCACCGCAAGCAACCGACCAGCGCGGCCCGGGGCCGCCTGCTGATCTCGGCGATGGCCGCCGGCGCCGCCGCCGCGGCCGCGCACACGGCCACCAGCCACGCCGACACCCCTAAGACCGACGCGGTGCTGACCGCGAACGCCTCCGCGCTCACCGGCGGCGCGGGCGGCAGCAACACCGTCCGCGGCCCCCAGGTGATCGCGGCGGAGCCCGCGGCCACCGCCGCGCTGCACAACCAGGAGCTGGCCAAGGGCGTCGCCTTCGCCAACGACCGCGCTCAGCGCGAGGCCCGGTTGTCCCAACCGCTCTACGTGATGCCGACCAAAGGCATCTTCACTTCCAACTTCGGCTACCGCTGGGGAGTGCTGCACGCCGGCATCGACCTGGCCAACTCGATCGGCACCCCGATCTACGCGGTGTCCGACGGCGTCGTCATCGACGCCGGTCCGGCCGGCGGCTACGGCATGCTGGTCAAGCTGCGCCACGCCGACGGCACGGTCACGCTCTACGGTCACATCAACACCGCGTTGGTCAGCGTCGGTGAGCGCGTGATGGCCGGCGACCAGATCGCCACCATGGGCAATCGGGGCAATTCCACCGGCCCGCACCTGCATTTCGAGGTCCTCCAGGGCGGCACCGAGCGGATCGATCCGGTGCCGTGGCTCGCTAAGCGTGGTCTCAGCGTCGGCAACTACGCTGGCTGAGGTGACCGCGCCGAACGAAGAAAATTCCGGTCCGCGTCCGCCCGAGCCCCCACCGGAGCACGACCCGCCCTCCGACTCACGGACACGGATCATCCGCCGCGCGCCGACCGGTCCCATCCCCACCACGCCGGACACCCCCACCACCCACTTCACCCCGCAGCCGCCGACCTACCGGTCCGGTTTCGGCGCGGCCCGCACGGGTTACGGAGTGCCGGCCATCGAGCCCAGCGATCGGACGGCCGTCGCCGCGTGCGCGGTGAGCATCGTCAGCGGCTGGGCCACGTCGGTGGTGGCCACCGACCTGATCGCCGGCTGGTGGCGAACTGACCGCCTGTTCTGCATCGCGGTCGCCTTCCTGGCCCTGGTCTTCGCCGGCACCACGGTCTCTGGCGTGATCTTGCTGCTGCAGCGCCGATCGATCAGCCGCTACCTGCTGATGGCCGGAGCGCTGGTCGCCGTCCTCACCTACATCGGCGTGTTCATCGCCGGGGCGCGGGTCGCCTGGGTTGTGCATCTGCTGCCCGCATTGCCGATCGCCACGGTCGTGCTCGTGCTGCTGCCGCAAACCAAACGCTGGCTGGACGCCTGACCTCTGCCGAACGTGCACTCCCGGTGAGGATTTCGCCGATTTCTCGCGCTGAGTGCACCCTCGATGCGGAAGCTCGTGATCGCGGCTAGAGCTTGCTGATCGGGGCGTGGTTGTGCATCAGCTTCACCCGTCCCGAGCTGCCGAAGTCGATCAGCGACATGGCCGATTCGCCGACGCCCGACACTTCCTCGACCCGGCCCAGTCCGTACTTGTCGTGCGTCACCCGGTCTCCGGGTTCGAGCACCAGCAGCGGTCGCTTGCTCATCCCCGAACGGGTCGGGGCCGCCCGCGGGATGCCGAACCGGCCGGCGCCGCTCACCGGCGCGCTGAACGACGGGGTGGGTGCCGTGCGCCGCCATTCGATGAGCTCTTGCGGAATCTCTTGCAGGAAGCGCGATTCGGGATTGAGCATGGGCTGCCCCCAGGACGACCGGACGATCGCCCTGCTGACATAGAGGCGTTGGCGGGCCCGGGTGATCCCGACGTAGGCCAGCCGTCGCTCCTCGGAGAGCTCGACCGGATCGTCCAAGGACCGCATGTGGGGGAACATTCCGTCCTCCCAGCCGGTGACGAACACCACCGGAAATTCGAGGCCCTTGGCCGTGTGCAGCGTCATCAGGGTGACCATGCCGGCGCCGTCCTCGGGGATCTCGTCGCTGTCGGAGACCAGCGAGACCCGTTCCAGGAATTCCGCCAGCACGCCGGTGTCCGGCACGTCCTCGTCTTCAGGTGTCTGCAAGGACTCGCCCAGCGCCGCGGCGTTGGCGCGGTCGGTGCTGAATTCGTGTGCCACGCTGACGAGTTCATTGAGGTTGTCCAGGCGCGCCAGCTCCTGGGGATCGGTGGACGATTCCAGCTCCCGGCGATATCCGGTGCGTTCGAGCACCGACTCGACCAGGTCGCCGAGGTCGTCGTCCAGGCGGCCGCGCAGCTCGTCAAGCAGCTCGACGAAACCGGCGATCGCCTTCTCCGCGCGCGAATTCAGCATCGGCACTTTGCCTTCGGCCGCGGCCACCAGCGCGTCGGCGAAACTGGCGCCGGTGTTCTCGGCATACACCGCCACGCACGCCTCGGCGCGATCGCCGATGCCCCGGCGCGGGGTGTTGAGGATGCGCCGCATGCTGACCGCGTCGCCGGGGTTGTCCAGCACCCGCAGGTAGGCGACGATGTCGCGGATCTCCTTGCGCTCGTAAAAGCGCACTCCCCCAACGACTTTGTAGGGTATTCCGGCGCGGATGAACACCTCTTCGAACGACCGCGACGAGTTGTTGGTGCGGTAGAAGATGGCGACATCGTTGTAGGTGATCTCGCCCTTTTCGGCGAGCGCGTCGATCTCCTCGGCGACGAATCGGGCCTCGTCGTGCTCGTTGTCGGCGACATAGCCGACGATCAGCTCGCCGGCGCCTTCGGCGGTCCACAGCCGCTTGTCCCGGCGTCCGGAGTTGCGGGCGATCACCGAGTTCGCGGCGGACAGGATGTTTTGCGTCGAGCGGTAATTCTGTTCCAGCAGAATGGTTGTCGCGTCCGGGTAGTCGCGTTCGAAGTCCTCGATGTTGCGGATGGTGGCGCCGCGGAACGCATAGATCGACTGGTCGGCGTCACCGACCACACACAGTTCCGCCGGTGGAACCTCGTCGGATACCTCGTCACTGCCGGGTTGATTCGGCGGTCCCAGCTTCACCTCGCCTCCGCCGGCCCCCGGGCCAGCTCCGGCGCGCCTCGCTGAACCGCCGCGACCCGCCAATTCGCGCACCAGCACGTACTGCGCGTGGTTGGTGTCCTGGTACTCGTCGACCAGGACGTGGCGGAACCGCCGCCGGTAGTGCTGGGCAATCTGCGGGAAGGCGCGCAGCACCGCCACGGTCTCGCCGATCAGGTCGTCGAAGTCCAGGGCGTTGGCCGCGCGCAACCGCCGCTGGTACTCGCCGTAAACGCTGGCCACCGTGCGGGACAACTCGTCGGAGTCGTCGGTCAGGTTGGCTACCGCCCCGGCGGGGTCGATCAGCTCGTTCTTCAGGTTGGAGATGGCGTTGGCCAGCAGTCGCGGCGAGTAGCGCTTGATGTCGAGCCCCATGTCGCGGCCGATCATCTGCAGCAGCCGCCGCGAGTCGTCGGCGTCGTAGATGGAGAAGTTGGAGTTCAGGCCCTCGATCAACGACGCCTGGTTGCGGAGTATGCGCACGCAGGTCGAGTGGAAGGTGGACACCCACATCGCGCGGGCTCGGTTGCCCACCAGCCGGACCACCCGTTCGCGCATCTCGGCGGCGGCCTTGTTGGTGAAGGTGATGGCCAGCACCTGCCCGACCCCGACCCCGCGTTCGGCGATCAGGTAGGCGATGCGGCGGGTCAACACCGCGGTCTTTCCCGAACCCGCGCCCGCGACGATCAGCAGGGGCGAACCCTCATGCACCACCGCTTGGCGCTGTTGCGGATTGAGACCCTCGAGCAGTTGATCTGCTCCGGAGGCCGGCTTGGCATCTGTTACGTGCACACTCATGTCAGTCCAAACTTACCGCCGCCCACTGACGCATCAGCGCCCCGGGATCAGACCAGGCTAGTGGCCGGACCGGCCGGTGCGGCGTCACGGACGCTACCCGAAATCCGGCGTGTCGGAATGGCGTTTCCGAAGCTGGTTCCATCCGGCCGGCTAATTGCACCGGAGTCCAAAAAGCGCAGCTTAAACGCGATTTTTTGCGTGTTCACGGTTTTTAGTGGCACACTCGATTCGTGCTCAACGTGCAATGTCGGCGACGCTCCTCGGCGCAGGAGTGGCGCCGCCGATTTCCCTACGGGTACCAGTTCGCGGTGCCCGTGGTCTAACTGCTTCCGCAGAGCCCCGTGGTCCGCTTCGGCACTCGGGGCTCGTCTTTTGTGAGGCCCGATACTGCATGAGACCAGAACCCCCACATCACGACAAAGACGCGGAGTCAGCAAAGATGAACATCGAGACGGTGGCGACCGAAGTGCCCACCGATATAGACGAGTTGCGTCACGAGATCGACCGGCTCGACGCCGCGATTCTGGCCGCGGTGCAGCGGCGCACCGAGGTGTCTCAGGCAATCGGCAAGGCCCGGATGGCCTCGGGCGGCACGCGGCTGGTCCATAGCCGCGAGATGAAGGTGATCGAGCGCTACAGCGAACTCGGCCCCGAAGGCAAGGACCTGGCGATTCTGCTGCTGCGCCTGGGCAGGGGCCGGCTCGGTCACTGACCGGGTCGCATCGGCGCGGCGCTACACCTGGCTCCGTCACGTCACAACCCATAGGGTCGAAGCATGACCCGCGTCGGCGACGATGCAGAGCGAAGCGATGAAGAGGAGCGACGCCAATGACCCGCGTCGGCGACGATGCAGAGCGAAGCGATGAAGAGGAGCGACGCCAATGACATCCGTGCACACCCTCCCCGACATCACCGCCACCCCGGCGTGGGACGCCCTGCGCAGGCATCATGAACAGATCGGCCAGACCCATCTGCGTCAGTTCTTCGACGACGATCCCGATCGCGGCCGCGAGCTGACCGTCTCCGTCGGTGACCTCTACATCGATTACAGCAAGCACCGCATCACGCGAGAAACGCTGCGGCTCTTGGTCGATCTGGCGCGCACGGCCAATCTCGAAGAACGGCGCGACCAGATGTTCGCCGGGGTGCACATCAACACCTCCGAGGATCGCGCGGTCCTGCACACCGCGCTGCGGCTGCCCCGGGATGCCGAGCTGACCGTCGACGGCCAGAACGTGGTCGCGGAGGTGCACTCGGTGCTCGACGCCATGGGCGATTTCACCGACCGGTTGCGCAGCGGTGAATGGACGGGGGCTACCGGCAAACGGATCAGCACGGTCGTCAACATCGGCATCGGCGGATCGGACCTCGGCCCGGTGATGGTCTATCAGGCGCTGCGCCACTACGCGGATGCGGGGATCTCGGCGCGTTTCGTATCCAATGTCGACCCTGCCGACCTGATCGCCACTCTGGCCGACTTGGACCCCGCCACAACGCTTTTCATCGTAGCGTCGAAAACGTTCTCGACGCTGGAAACCCTGACCAATGCCACGGCCGCACGCCGCTGGATCACTGACGCCCTCGGGGACGCGGCGGTGGCCCAGCACTTCGTCGCCGTCTCCACCAACAAACGCCTCGTCGACGACTTCGGCATCAACACCGACAACATGTTCGGGTTCTGGGATTGGGTCGGGGGCCGCTACTCGGTGGATTCGGCGATCGGCCTGTCGGTGATGGCCGTCATCGGCCGAGAAGCCTTCGGGGACTTCCTATCCGGGTTCCACATCGTCGACCGGCATTTCAAGACCGCGCCGCTGGAATCCAACGCGCCTGTGCTGCTTGGGCTTATCGGCCTGTGGTACTCCAGTTTCATGGGCGCGCAGTCGCGCGCCGTGCTGCCGTACTCCAATGACCTGGCGCGCTTCGCGGCATACCTGCAACAGCTGACCATGGAATCCAACGGCAAATCGACCCGCGCGGACGGCAGCCCGGTCACCACCGACACCGGTGAAATCTTCTGGGGCGAACCGGGAACCAACGGGCAGCACGCGTTCTACCAGCTGTTGCATCAGGGCACCCGGCTGGTGCCCGCCGACTTCATCGGGTTCAGCCAACCCCTCGACGACCTGCCCACCGCCGAAGGCGACGGCAGCATGCACGACCTGTTGATGAGCAACTTCTTCGCCCAGACCCAGGTGCTGGCGTTCGGCAAGACCGCCGAGGAGATCGCCGCCGAGGGCACCCCCGCCGACATCGTGCCGCACAAGGTGATGCCCGGTAACCGGCCCTCGACCTCGATCCTGGCCAACCGGCTCACCCCGTCGGTGATGGGCCAGCTGATCGCGCTGTATGAGCACCAGGTCTTCACCGAGGGCGTGATCTGGGGGATCGACTCGTTCGACCAGTGGGGCGTGGAGCTGGGTAAAACCCAGGCCAAGGCCCTGCTTCCGGTGATCACCGCGGACGGCTCGCCGGCGCCGCAGTCGGACAGCTCCACCGATGCCCTGGTGCGCCGCTACCGCAGCGAGCGCGGGCGGACCAGCTGAATCAGGCGAACATCTTGGTCAGCTGCGGCGGCAGCACCCGCATCAGTTGCACCAGCGGCGCCCACGGCCACCGCGGCACCACAGCCCGGCCAGGCTCGCGCTCGATGGCACCGACCAGCGCCTTGACACCAGTCTCGTTGTCCACCATCAGCATCGTGCTCCCCGACTTGGCGGTCATCTCCGATTCGATGTAACCGGGCTCGATCACGGTGACCCTGATCGGACCTTTCGAATACTCGGCGCGCAGCGACTCACCCAATGACGTCAGCCCCGCCTTGCTGGCGCAGTAAGCGGCCTTGACGCCCGGGACGCCGGTGTTGCCGAGCACCGACGAAATGAGCACCAGGTGCCCCGATCCGTTCTTGTTGAACATCTCCAGTGCGGCCTCGATCTGCACCAGCGCTGAGACCAGGTTGGTCTCGATGGTGGCCTTGTTCGCCCACAGTTTGCCGGACCCCAGCTTTGCGCCCTTGCCGATGCCGGCGTTGACGACGATGCGGTCGATGCCCCCGAGTTCGTCGCTGAGTTCGGCGAACACCTTGGGGACGGCCTCGTGGTCGTTGACGTCGAGCGCGGCGACGGCGATGTTGATGCCCGGATGCTTTTGCGACAGCTCGGCTTTGAGCTCATCGAGCCGGTCGGTGCGCCGCGCGCACAGGGCGAGGTCGCGGCCCTTGGCGGCGAACGCACGCGCCATGCCGGCGCCCAGGCCGGAGCTGGCACCGGTGATGAGGATCTTCTGGCGAGTCATCGGGGCAGCATATCGACAGGTGTCAAGTCCCGGCCCGGCGACTACTTCAGCAAACGCGACATCCGCCGGTCGGCCAGGATCTTCCCGCCGGTCTGACACGTCGGGCAGTACTGAAAAGACTTGTCCGCGAACGAGACTTCGCGCACGGTGTCCCCGCACACCGGACAGGGCAGCCCGGTGCGGGCGTGCACCCGCAAGCCGGAGCGCTTCTCGCCCTTGAGCGTGGCCGCGCCCTGCCCGACGGATCGGGTCACCGCATCGGTGAGCACCGAAACCATCGCGTCGTGCAGGGTGGCGAGTTGCTGATCGGACAGCTTGCCGGCCGTGGCGAAGGGCGAGATCCGCGCGACGTGCAGGATCTCGTCGCTGTACGCGTTGCCGATCCCGGCGATCACCTTCTGGTCGGTGATGACGGTCTTGATCCGGCCGGTGTTGCCGGCCAATAGATCGGCCAGCGCGTCGGCGTCCAGATCCAACGCGTCCGGGCCCAGCGCGGCGATGCCGGGGACCTGAGCCGGGTCGTCGACCAGCCACACCGCCAGCCGCTTTTGGGTGCCGGCCTCGGTGAGGTCGAAACCGGGCGCCTCGCCGGGCGTGCCCAGGTGCACCCGCAGCGCGATCGGGCCCTTGCCGGGCCGCAGCGGCGCGGCGCCCAGCTTGTCCGACCAACGCAGCCAGCCGGCACGCGACAGATGCGCGATCAAGAAGAGGTTGTCGGTGCGCAGCCCGAGGTACTTGCCCCACCGCTCGGCCCCGGCGACGGTCTGGCCGTGCAGCGCGCTGATCGGCGGGTCGAAGGTCTTGAGCACGGACAGGGCGGCGATGTCGACCCGGCCGATCGGCAGGCCGACGGCGTGGCGCCGCAGGTGGTCGACCAGCGCTTCGATCTCGGGTAGTTCGGGCACGGTTTCAGTGTGCCGGTCGCAGCAAATAGGTGTCCATGATCCAGCCGTGCCGGGCGCGGGCTTCGGCTCGCAGCGAAACGATGCGCGGCCCCACCTCGCCCACCGTGCCCGCGATGAGCAGTTCATCGTCGGTGCCGAGGTAGGCGCCCCACCAGATCTGCGTGTCGGGCGGGCAGACCTGAAACGAGCAGTCGCCGTCGAGCATCACCACGGCCGATGCCGAAGACGGCCCGTAGGTGCGCAGTTGCCTGCCCGTGGTGATCAGCACGGGTTCGCCTACCTCGTTGAGCGGGATGCGGTGGCGTGCCGTCAGCGCCTGCACGGCGGTGATCCCCGGAATGACGTCGAACGTGAAGTCGACGCGCGCGGCCACCGCGTCGAGGATGCGCAGGGTGCTGTCGTAGAGCGACGGATCGCCCCAGGCCAAAAACCCGCCGACGCCGTGCGGACCGAGTTCGGCGGCGATCGCATCGGCCCAGATCTGCGCGCGGGCGGCGTGCCACTGAGCAACCGCGCCCCGGTAGTCGGCATCGTCTGCCCGCTTGGGGTCGACCAGCTCGACGAACCGGTAGCCCGGCTCGCGGATGAACCGGTCGCAGACCTCGCGTCGCAGCGCCACCAGGTCGCTCTTCTGTTCGCCCTTGTCCATCGCGAAGAAGACCTGTGTGGCGTTGAGCGCCTTGATCGCCTGCACGGTCACGTAATCGGGGTCGCCGGCCCCGATGCCGATGACATGAATGTGCCGGCCCAACGCGTCGCCTCCTGATGCTCGTTGCCCGTCAGATTGCCGAATCGCAACCTTCAACATCTAGCCGGGACCCCAAGTACCCAGTACCATGGGTACCGTCTGAAGCACCCAATGGAGGGAGCGGCGTATGACGTCAGCGGTGAAGCCCCCAGGGCCGAGTCGTGAAGACTTCTCGGACCGGTTGCTGAAGGGCTCGGTCAAGAAGTCCTACGAACCCGTCGTCGACATCGATTGGGACGCACCGCTGGATCCGGACAAGTTCTATCTGCCGCCCCGGCTGGTGTCGCTCTACGGCACCCCCATGTGGGACGAGATGTCCCGCGAACAACAAATCGAGCTGTCCCGCCAGGAATTGGTCAACACGCTCTCGGCCGGGATCTGGTTCGAGAACATGCTCAACCAGGCGCTGCTGCGCACCATCCTGCATGAAGACCCGACCAGCAGGTCGACGCACTACAAGCTGACCGAACTGGGCGACGAGACCCGCCACATGGTGATGTTCGGCAAGGCCATCGAACGCATCGGGGCAAAGCCGGTGCGCCCCAAGCTGTTTCACCGAATGATCATCAATGCGCTGCCGTTGGCGTTTCAGCGCGGCTCGATGCTCTGGGTGGCCGCCCTGATCGGTGAGGAGATCTTCGACTCGCTGCAGCGGCAGATGATGGACGACCCGGAACTGCAGCCAATCATCCAGCGCCTCATGCGGATTCACGTCACCGAAGAGGCACGCCACATCCAGTTCGCGCGCGACGGCGCCCGTAAGCGCGTCGTCGAGATGCCCCGGTTCAACCGTTGGTTCATGGCCAACATCAATGGGTTGGGCGGATACTTCTTCAACTACCTGTTCAGCAATCCGGTCCCGTACGCACGGGCGGGCCTAGACCCCAAGCGGGCCCGAAAGGTCGCGCGCACCAGCCCACATCGCCGCGACACCCAGGTGGCCGGCTTCGCTCCGCTGGCGGCGTTTCTGACCGAGGTGGGCCTGCTGGGGCCGATCGCGCGCCGCGGTTGGAAGCGCAGCAGGTTTCTGTGACGGCTCAGCATCCGCTGGTCGTCATCGGTCCGGACGCCGGCGTCCGCTCCGTTTTGCAGTCCGCCGGCGTGACCGACGTCGCGACGCTGGACGTCCCGGTCCCGCGTTGCGTGTTCGACGAGGGCACCGACACCTGGACGCTACACACCGACGGCGGCCGCGTCGTCCGGGCGCACGTCGTCGTCGACGCACACCGCCGGCCCGGCACCCCGTGGATACCGAAGTTTCCTGGAGACAAGACCTTTCGCGGTGCGACATTTCACGCCGCGGCATGGGACCGCGGATTCGATCCGTCCGGCAAGCACATCGCGGCGATCGGCACCGACGCCGCGGCGGCCCATCACCTCGAGCGACTGACTCGGGCGGCAGCTTCTGTTACCGTGTTCGCCCACGCACCACGTCGGGTGGTGGCCGACATCCCGGCATGGTCCACCCGCGCCAAACGCTGGCTGCGCAGCCGCGCCCGGCCCGCCGCCACGCGGCCGCTGCTGACGATCGCCGCGTCGGCGATCGAGGCGGTCACCGCAGCGGGCGTGCGCACCGCCGACGGCGTCGAGCACCGCGTCGACGCCATCGTCTATGGCACCGGCTTCTTCATCCCCGAGGACGCCGCCGACGACGGCTTGATCGGCGCGGGCGGCCTCACCCTGCGGCGGGCCTGGCACGACGGGATGGAGCCGTTCTGTGGGGTGGCGGTCCGCGGATTCCCGAACTACTTCGTCATCACCGGACCCGATCGGGACGCCCAGGCGCGCTACGTCGTCGAGTGCCTGAAAGTCATGGCGCGCACCGCCAGCGCCCGCATCGAGGTGCGGGCCAGCAGCCAGCGGGTGTTCAACGAGCGGGCCCAGTTGCGACCGGCCGAGCCGCCCCCGGTGGCATCCGCCTTCGAACTGTCGGCCACCGCGCCCGCCGGCGACAACACCTACAGCGGAGCCGCCACCCTAGAAATCGGTGGCGCCCGCCATCCGGTACAGGTCCGGCTGACCGGCCATCTGGACCCGCTCGACGGCCGCTATCACTGGCAGGGAACCGTCTTCGATTCGGCGGCCGGACCGTTGTCGGACGACCTCTTCAAGCAAGTGCGGACCGGCACACTGACCATCGGTCGGCGCAGCGCGCCGGCACGCATCGTCGAACAGACACCGTGGGGAACGCACTCGGTCGCCGGGGTGGGCGCTCCGCCCTACGCACTGAGCAACCGCTGAGCCCCGCTCGGGGGCCGCCGCGGCCGCCGAAACCGGTGCCTTTGCGCTGGTTAATGCACGTTTGTTGAACGTACCCAAAAGTTTGGCGGCGCTCAGCGCGTGGTAACCCCGGGGAAGCGCGTGCTGGGCGACGGACTCCACAGCACGCTGGGGCGATAAAAGTCGAACGCCCCAGCGGGTGGGGAGGGGAACACATGATGCCTTCACTGCGGGTTTGCGGCACAGATTCGGGCGAATCCCGATCGCCTGTGGTTTCTGCCTGCGTAGTCGCCGACGAGTTGCGAAGTAGACTTTTGCCCCTGAGAGCGGATACTCAAGCAGTCGGCCCGGCAGAATGCGAGGAGCGGTAAATGGAACCGGACGCCAGGACCGAGCTGGGATGAGCCCCGTGGCCGTTGCGATGCGAACGGATGACTCGGTCGCCGTTCTGACCGTCGACGGTGAGCTGGATGCCGCCAACGCCACCACTGTGCTCGAGCGAATTCTCAAGGCCACGTTGGACGACGCCGCCGCCGTGATCGTCAACGTCTCCGGCCTCAAGGCGCACACCGAATCAGCATGGTCGACCTTCATGGGCGCCTACTGGCAGGTTGGCAGCGCTCCCCACGTTCCGATCGTGTTGGTCTGCACCGACCGGGCGACCCGCGAGGCGATCAGCAATAGCGGGATCACCCACTTCATGCCGGTCTATCCGAGCGAAAAGGCGGCAATGAAGGCGCTCGGCCAGAACAGCCGCCGCCCGGTGCGGCGCGCCGATGTCCAGCTGCCCGCCGACCTGACCAGCCTGCGCGAGTCACGGCGCATGGTCCGCGAGTGGCTCACCACGTGGTCGCAATCGAAACTCATTCCGGTGGCCCTGGTGGTGGTCAACGTTTTCGTGGAGAACGTGCTCGAGCACACCGCGAGCGTTCCGGCGGTGCGCATCGAAGCGCAGGGCACCACCGCGACCATCGCGGTGTCCGACGCCAGCGACGCGCCCGCGGTGCGGCTGCCGTCGCCGCCGAAGGGCATCGACGTGTCCGGGCTGGCGATCGTCGAAGCGTTGTCGCGCGCGTGGGGCAGCACGCCCACCCCGTCCGGCAAGACGGTGTGGGCGGTCATCGGCCCCGAGAACCAGCTGTAATCCGAAACCGTCCCTCGACGGCGCCCCCGTTCCCGTCGCGCCCAGCTGCCGGTTGTGCTGAAACTAGAACACGTTCTAATGTCGAGGGACGACCCCTCCAGGAAGGCAGATGACGTGCGGTTTACCTATGCAGAGGCGATGACTGACTTTAGGTACTACATCCCGCTGGCCAAGGCAGCCGAGGCGGCTGGCTACGACGCCATGACGATCGCCGACAGCATCGCCTATCCCTTCGAATCCGACTCGAAGTACCCCTACACCCCGGACGGCAACCGCGAGTTCCTGGACGGCAAGGAGTTCATCGAAACCTTCGTGCTGACATCGGCATTGGGCGCGGTGACCACCAAGCTGCGGTTCAACTTCTTCGTCCTCAAGCTGCCCATCCGCCCACCGGCGTTGGTGGCCAAGCAGATTGGCTCGCTGGCGGCGATGACCGACAACCGAGTGGGTTTCGGCGTCGGCACCAGCCCATGGCCCGAGGACTACGAGCTGCTGGGTGTCCCGTTCGCCAGGCGCGGTAAGCGGATGGACGAATGCATCGAGATCATCCAGGGCCTCACCACCGGTGAGTATTTCGAGTTCCACGGCGAGTTCTACGACATCCCCAAGACCAAGATGACGCCCGCCCCGACCAAGCCCGTGCCGATCCTGATCGGCGGGCACGCCGACGCGGCCCTGCGGCGCGCCGCGCGCCTGGACGGCTGGATGCACGGCGGCGGTGACCCCGAGGAGCTCGATCACCTATTGGCCAAGCTCAAAAAGTTCCGCGAAGAGGCCGGCAAGACGGGGCCGTTCGAGATCCACGTCATCTCGGCCGACGCCTACACCGCGGACGGCATCAAGCGGCTCGAGGACAAGGGCGTCACCGACGTCATCGTCGGCTTCCGCATCCCCTACATCAAGGGCAAGGACACCGAGCCGCTGGACAGCAAGATCCGCAACCTGGAGATGTTCGCCGAGAACGTGATCGCGAAACTCTAGAATTCACAACGAATCCCATTTCGGGGCGCGCTTCTCTCGGTGCGCCAAGGCGGCCTCGACCGGGTTGTTGGTGAAGCCGCTGAGGATCTGGGTGCGGTTCTCGATCTCGATGGCATGGCGCAGGCTGGGCGCATCGAGCGCGGCGTTGAGCCCAATCTTGGTCTGCCACACCCCATAAGCGTTGTTCTCGGCGATCGAACGGGCCAGCTTGAGCGCGGCGGGCAGCAGCTCGTCGGGGGCGACGACCTCGTGCACCAGCTTGATGCGATAGGCCTCGACCGCATCGATGATGCGGCCGGTGAGCATGAGTTCGCGGGCCACGCCGGCGCCGACGATCTTCGGTAACAGGTAGCTGGTGCCCATGTCCATCGACGAGAAGCCCGCCTTGATGAACACCGAACCGAACCGGGCCTGCTCGGAGGCGACCCGGACGTCGCAGACCAACGAGAACGCCAGGCCGCCACCGACGGCGACACCGTTCACCGCTCCGATCACCGGAATGTCCATCTCGTAGATCCGGGTGTACAGGTTGGCCAACCGAACCTGCGCGTCGTAGTTCACCTTGAACGCCGGGGTGGTCGGCTTGTTCTGCGTCCACGGCTGGCCGGTGCCGCTCAGGTCGGCGCCGGCGCAAAAGCCGCGCCCGGCACCGGTCAGGATCGCCACCCGGAACTCGCCCTCGTCGAGAACGTCGAGCGCCTTGTCCACGCCGTCGATCAACGACCCGTCGATGGCGTTGAGGCGCTCGGGCCGGTTCAGGGTGATGCAGGCGATGTTGTCTTCGAGAGCTTCCAGTGTCACTGCGGGCATAGGGGAACCGTAGGCGACGTGCCTGTTCACCGATGAGGCATACCGTGGTTTTGCCACCACACCGAAGGAGAAGCCATGGCACGAACCGAAGGCGACAGCTGGGACCTGGCCAGCAGCGTTGGCGCCACCGCCACCATGGTGGCCGCCGCCCGCGCGGCCGCCACCAAACGTCCTCAACCGGTCATCACCGATGAGTTCGCCGAGCCGCTGGTGCGTGCCGTCGGGCTGGACGTCTTCACCAAGCTGGCCAGCGGCGAACTCGATTCGGCCGACATCGAAGAGGGCGTCGCCTTCTCGCGAATGGTGGACACCTTCGCGGCTCGGGGCCGGTTCTACGACGACTACTTCGCCGCCGCCGGGCAGGCCGGGCTGCGTCAGGTGGTGATCGTGGCGTCCGGGCTGGATTCGCGGGCCTACCGGCTGCGGTGGCCGGCCGGGACGACGGTGTACGAGATCGATCAGCCGGAGGTGATCGCGTTCAAGACGGCGACGCTGGCCGAGATCGGCGCGGCCCCCACCGCCGAACTCCGCACCGTGGGCATCGATTTGCGCGAGGACTGGCCGGCGGCTTTGCAGGAGGCCGGCTTTGACCCGGATCAGCCGACGGCGTGGCTGGCCGAGGGAGTGCTGATCGGATTCCTTCCGCCCGAAGCCGAAGTGCGGTTGCTGAACGCCATCATTCCGTTGTCCAGCGAGGGCAGCCGGTTCGCCGCCGATTTCGGGACCGTCGCCCCGCCGACGCCGGAGGGCCAGGAGCAGGCGCAGCGCATGACCGAGGGGTGGCGGAGGCAGGGGCTCGAGCTGGACATCGCCGGCCTGGCCTACCCCGGCGAGCACACCGACGTCGCCGCACACCTGGCCGCAAACGGGTGGGATACCACCACGTTTCGGCTCACCGACCTGTTCGCCGCCGCGGGTCTGCCGGAACTGGGACCCGCCGGGCAGCAGGTGCCCGCCACCACGATCAGCTTCGTCAGGGCCGTGCGGCGCTAGCCGGCGCGGTGCATCACGCCGACCGCTTCGCCAGCCATTCGGCCTGCATCACCAGCAGGGCCATGATCTCCAAATGCGGTGTCTGCGCGTCGAGTTCGCGGTATCGCTGGTAGACGTTGACGACGACGCGCTCAGCGTCCAACCAGGTCGCGTACTCGCCGAGGTCGATGGTGTCGGCGGCCTCGGCCCACGACAGGCCCCGGCGGTATGCGGCCTCGGCCTGTTCGGCGACGTGCACGAGATAGTCACGCACCGCACGGATTCCATCCGGGTCTGTGACCGGGCCGTGGCCGGGCACCACCGTGGCAGCGTCCAGCGCGACCATCGCGTCGCACGCCGCGACCCAGTTGGCGATCGGGCCGGCCCACACGATGGGCGTGCAGCCGATGAACAACAGGTCGCCGCCGAACAGCACGCCGGCGTCGGGGACATGCACCACCGAGTCGGCGGCGGTGTGCGCGGGACCCAGGTTCAGCACGTCGATCCGGCGTCCACCCACCTCGATCGACAGGTTCCGTTCGAAGGTCTGGTCGGCGTTGCGCAGCGTGATGTTGCTGAAGTCGAAGTGCCCGAAGCGTTCCCGCGTGTACGGCGTTGCCACCGGCCCGAGGTTGGCGGTCTGCGCCATAGCCAGCATCTCGGGGGCCATGCCGTGCTCGATCTCCTCGGCGGTGCCGCGGGCGGCGATGATGCGCACCGACGCGTCGAGCAGCTGATTGCCGTGGGTGTGGTCGCCGTTGGAGTGGGTGATCACCGCGTCGGTGATCGGCGCCGGCCCGGTGATGGGCCGCATGGCGGCGAGCATCTCGCGGGTCAGCGCCAGGTCGAACAGGGTGTCCACCAACAGCGACGCACCGTCGCCGGCGATCAGCCCGGCGTTGCTCCACCCGTAACCGCCGTCGGGCAGCGTCCATGCCCACACCCGGTCGCCGACCTGATGCAGCCCGCGGGTGTAGGGCACCTTTGCCGGCGCGCGGTTGACCCGGGCCGGGGCAGGTGCGGCGTCGGGGTTGGGCCGGGGGGCCAGATGGTGCGGCGCGCCGCTGGCGCGGACAGTTTGCCGAGTCTCCCCCAAGCCCTGGACCCGAAGCGTGACGACGTCGCCGTCGTGCAGCCAGCCCGGAAACGCTTCCAGCGCAGCGGGATTGAGGTGCTCGACCAGCGTGCAGGTGGGCACCGTCCCGGAGCCGATGACGTCACCGGAATTCAGCGTGACGCCCCGCGAGGCGTACGAGATGACCTCGCCGAAGGTCCAGTCCATCTGGGCCGTCGATCCG
>NZ_LZLU01000270.1:0-7724 GCF_001673415.1 Mycobacterium sp. 1165196.3
GGCCAAGACCGGGATGGCGACCGTCGACGCGGCGAGCCCGACGAAGATCGCGGCCGCAATCACCTTGGCGCCGGCGCTCAGGGTGCTGTTGCCGACGGCCAGGCCGGCGGCCGCGCACAGGATCAGCACCTCGGGCCGTACCGGCACCAGCACCGCGCCCATCACCCCGGCGCGCGCCGGCGACAGGGTGGAGAACGACCGCATCCAGCGCGGCATGCTGCGCTGCCGATGCCGGGTGAACCAGTGATAGGCGGCCAGCGCGAGGAGCGCCACGCCGAAGGCCAGCCGCACCCAGGCCGCCCATTTCGGCGGAGTCGCGTGGAAGCCACTGAGCAACTCCGACCCGCTGACGAAGGCGGCGGTGAGGGCGACCAGGCCCAGCAGCCAGCCGCCCAGAAAGGAGAGACTGGCCGGGCGCGGCCGGGGCGCGTGCAGCACCAGCACCGCGGGAATGACCGTGATCGGCGACAGGGCGATGACGGCCGCCAACGCCACGAGTTTGCTCAGGACCGAGGCCCAACTTGCGTCCACGGGCAGCAATCATCGCATTGGCGTGGCGCTCATGCGGTCATCACCGCGGCCGTCAGCCTTTGCGGCGCAGCGTCCAGGCGGGCACCCAGTGCGTCACCGTTCGGCGCTTGGCCCCGTAGGCGACGGGATAGGTCACCAGCCCCCACCAGTCGCCCTGCTCGCACAGGCCCCAGCAACTCAGCCACCCCTCGACGACCTTGTGCAGCTGCAGCCCGTTGGGCTGATACCGGCCCGAGCGGTGCGGCTCGCGCGGGAAAAGCACCGTCAGGTCGACCAGCACCGCGACCGCCGGACGGACCACCCGAAACGGGCTGCGGACCGGTTGGCCGTTGTACCCGATCGACGCGAGCGGACCCATCGATCGATCATACGTTCGAATGAGCGGCTCGTTGAGCCCCCAGGTTCGCCCGGTTCGCTTCTGGCAACATAGCGGTGTGTTCAGCCAAACCGCGACGTCCCGGGCGGTTCGGTGAGCATCGAAACCACCGAAGAATCACCGAGCCGCCGCGGCCTGCTGAAGGGTCGCCGCCCGGCGGCCGCGGCGGCGCTGGATCCGCTGCTCGTCGCCGTGCTGGCCGTCGCGGTCGGCCTGGCCGGCGCCGCCCGGCCCTCATTCTGGTACGACGAGGCCGCCACCATTTCGGCCGCCTACAGCCGGTCACTGATCCAGATGTGGCACATGCTGGGCAACGTCGACGCCGTCCACGGTTCGTACTACCTGCTGATGCACGGGTGGTTCCAGGTCTTCCCGCCCACCGAGTTCTGGTCGCGCGCCCCCAGCGCCCTGGCCGTGGGGGCGGCGGCCGCCGGCGTCGTCGTGCTGGGCAAGCAGTTCTCGTCCCGTACCGTCGCGGTGGCCTCCGGGTTGTTCTGCGCGATCCTGCCCCGGACCACGTGGGCGGCCATCGAGGCGCGCCCGTACGCAATGTCGATGATGGCCGCCGTGTGGCTCACCGTCCTGCTGGTCTACGCTGCGCGCCGCGACACCGGTTGGCTGTGGCTGGCCTATGCCGTCGCGCTGGCCTGCTCGGTCGTGCTCGACGCGTACCTTGCCCTGCTGCTGGCGGCGTATGCCGTGTTCATCGGCGTCTTCCACCGCGCCCGAACGTCCTTGGCGGGCTTCGCGATTGCCTCGGTGTTGGCGGTAGCCGCTCTGCTGCCGTTCCTGATGACGGTCGCCGGGCAGGCACACCAGATCAGTTGGGTCGCACCCATCGGCCACCGCACCATCGAAGACGTGGTGATGCAACAGTATTTCGAACGATGCCCGCCGTTCGCCGTGCTGTCGGCGTTGCTGATCGGCGCAGCAATCGTGTTGTGGCTCAGCGGGTCCGCGCGTCTGGCGGATTCGCAGCGCCGACTGCTGGTGCTGACGACGGGGTGGCTCGCGACACCGACGGCCGCGATCGTGACGTATTCGGCACTGGTTCATCCGATCTACACCCCGCGCTACCTGTGCTTCACCGCGCCCGCGCTGGCGCTGATCCTGGGCGTCTGCGCCGGCGCGGTGGCCGCCAAGCCGTGGCTGACAGCGGCGCTCGTCGGTCTTTTCGCCGTTGCCGCCGCGCCCAATTATGTTCAGGTGCAACGTAACCCGTATGCCAAATACGGTATGGACTACAGCCAGGTCGCCGACCTGATCACCGCGAAGGCCGCACCGGGCGATTGCCTACTGGTCAACGACACGGTGACGTTCATGCCGGCCCCGATGCGGCCGCTGCTGGCGGCGCGCCCGGCTGCCTATCGCAAGCTGATCGACCTCACGCTGTGGCAGCGGGCGACCGATCGCAACGACGTGTTCGACACCAACCTGATCCCCGAGGTGGTGGCCGGACCGTTGAGCCAGTGCGGCGTCGTCTGGATCATCACGCAGGCCGACCCGTCTCAGCCGTCGCACGAACAGGGTCCGGCGCTGCCGCCGGGCCCGGTCTATTGGGCGAGCACCGCCTTCGCGGTGCCGCACGACCTGGGCTTCCGCCTGGTGGAGCGCTGGCAGTTCAACCTGGTCCAGGTGCTCAAAGCCCAGCGCTAGTCACCAGATGTGGATCCAGTCGACGAGCATGTCCGCCGGGTAGGTGGCCGCCGCCGGATCGCCGGCACCGACCCCGCCGACCGCCAGGGTGAACATGGGCGTCATCCAGTAGCCGGGATTGTTGAACGGCCACCGGAAGTCGTCCGGGGCGCCGCCGTGGACGTGGATGGGTTTGTTTGGCACGGTGAAGTACTGCGCCCCGTCGCGGGCGAACTGGAATCCGTCCTCGCCCCAGTGCATTCGCCAGGTGTGCCAGTTGCCGTCGACCATGCCGGGGATGGACTTGCCCTCCCACGTCTTGCCGTTCGACGCGGCGTGCACCGTGGTGCCCGGCGGCCACGAGCCGTTGCCGTACCACTCGAAAAGGTCGACCTCGCCGTCCGGCAGCGGGTCCTCGTTCACACCCCAGAACGCCGACCACAGGCCCGGTTCCAGACAGTTCAGTTTGATCCGCGCTTCCCAGGTCTGGTTGATCATGCTGCGGAAGTTGCCGCGCAGTTTGGCGCCGTAGTAGGTGTCACCTTCCTGGGTGGCGCGCAGCACGAGATTGGAGTTGCCGTCCTGGAACACGTTTCGGCGGTCGTCGCGGTAGATCCCGGCGACCGGCGGGAACACGTCGTCCTGCCAGGTCTGGATGGTCCACTTGCCCGGATCGGGAGCCGAACCCGCCGGGCCGTCGAACTCGTCGGCGAAGATGTAGCCGCCGCCGCCCGCCGCCGGTGCGGCCGGCACCGAAGGGCCCGATGGGGCGGCCCAGGCACCCGGCAAGCGCATCGCAGCCCCGATCATGCCGAGGCCCGACATCAACATCATGCTGCGACGATCCATCTAAACCACCAATCGTTAAAGCCGGCTCGTCAAGCTCGGCGCGATCTCCCCAGGCAACTCTCGCAAACGGTGTTATGAAACCACGCGGTGGGGTGGCCCGCATGCTGCCGTCGCGATCCGCGCGCGACGTTCCCGATCACGACCCGCGCGCCGGTCCGTCGCCGCGATCCCCCTGGCATAAACAAGGGACGATAGCAGCAGTGACGCCCGCTTCCAGGGATTTCACGTCCCAGCCATCAACTTAGTTGACATCGCTGCGGCCGCTGGTATCAAGGAGATTGATGGTTCGAGAAAGGAAAGCAACCATGTCTCATGGATTCTTCGGCGGTTTCGGTGGGCCCGGTTTCGGTGGGCCCGGTTTCGGTGGTCCGGGCTTTGGCGCGCCGGGCTTCGGTGGGCCGGGCTTCGGTGGTCCCGGGTTCGGCGGTCCGGGTGCCGGTGGGCCCGGCTTCGCGCCGTTCGGCAAGAAGGGTCGGCACGGTCTCAAGCGCGCCGCGTTCGTCACCGCGGCGTTGCTGCTGGACGGCCCGGCCGACGCCGCACAGGTGGTGCAACGGGTATCCGACGCGACCGGCGGTGCGTTCACCCCTCCCCAGGACATCGCCGAGCTTGCGATCGGGGTCCTCGCCGGTCGCGGCGTCGTCACCGTCGACGGCGGTGTGGCGACGCTGACCGAGCTCGGCCGAAACCTGTTGGCCTGGCGCGGGGTCAGCAGCGAGACCGCGCACGCCTTCTTGGGCCGGGCGGCCAAGTTCGGTGACGTGGTGAAGATCCGCAAGGAGCTCTTCGAGATCGCCGGCCTGGCCCGCACCATCGCCTGGACGGGCACCGACGAGCAGAAGCAGCAGCTCGCCGAGACCCGCACCAAGGTGCTCGAGGCGTTGACCGACGCCCGCAAGGCGCTGCACCGCGTGCTCGGCGAGGACTAGCGCGGCGGCGCCGGCTAGCGGGACGTGGGTTCGCTGAGCCTGACCAGGGTCTTGCCGACGTTGACGCCGGTGAACAGGCCGTTGAGGGCATCGACGCACGACTCGATGCCCTCAAAGATGGTCTGCCGGTGGTGAAGTCGGCCCTCGGCCTCCCACTGGCGTAGCGCGGCGAACGCTTCGTCGAAGCGGCCCCACTGATCGAGCGCGTTGAACCCCTGCATCAACGCGGTCTTGGACAACAGGTTCACGTAGTTGGCCGGCCCGGGGTGGTCTCCGGTCAGGTAGCTGGAGATGACGCCGCACAGGACGACGCGCGCGTGCGAGGCCAGCCTGCCCAGCACGGCGTTGAGGATGGGCCCGCCCACATTGTCGAAGTAGACGTCGACGCGTTGCGGGCAATGCTTTTTCAGCGCCGCCGCGACGTCGTCGTTCTTGTAGTCGATGCACGCGTCGAAGCCGAAATCCTCCACCACCGCCCGGCATTTCTCCGGACCGCCGGCGATCCCCACCACCCGGGCGCCGGCGATCTTGGCGATCTGCCCGGCGACCGATCCGGTGGCACCCGCGGCCGCCGACACCACCACCGTTTCCCCGGGCTGCGGCCGGCCGATGTCGGTCATGCCGAAATAGGCGGTGGCGCCGGTCGGCCCGTAGACCGACATGATCGCCAGCTGGTCGTCCTCCCCGGGGATCGGCGTGCTGAACAGGTCGTCGCGGATGAGCGCGTATTCCTGGAAACCGGTCAGGGTGGTGACGACGTCACCGACGGCGTAGGCGTCGCACCGCGAGGCGACCACCTCGCCGATCCCGGCCGCCCGGATGACCTCGCCCAACTGCACCGGCGGAAGGTAGCTGGGCTGGTCGTCGAGCCAGGTGCGCGCGGCGGCGTCGATGCCGACGTACGTGGTGCGCAACAGCGCCTCGCCGTCGGCGGGCTCGGGCGCCGGCGTGGTGACCAGTTCCGTGTCCTCCGGCTGGACCAGCCCGGACGGGCGACGACGAAGCAGGACCTGGCGATTCGGCACATCGGGCACGGTCGTAAAAACTACCGAACCGGCCGTAAACGCAGAAGCGAATGGCATATTCATTCCATGCCAGCAAACGAAGACCCGGAAGACCGGATCCGGGAACTCGAGCGCCCGCTCGCCGAGGCGGCGCGGGCGTCCGAGCAGGGCAGCGCGCAGCCCGCCGGCCAAAACTATCCCCCCGGCCCGGCGAGCGCCCCGCCACCGCCGCCCACCCCGTGGACATCCGGCGGGCCCACATTCGGCCCGCGCCAGCAACGCCCTTCCGGCAACCGCGCGTGGTGGATCGTCGGCACGCTGGTCGCCATCGGTGTGCTGGCCCTCGCCGGCGGCATCGCGGCCTTTGCCGCACACCAGCTTTCCGGGGTCAAGTCGATCATCGCCACGCCGCCGACCATCCCCAAAACGTTTAGCCCGCCGAGCATTTCGACGACCCCCGGTCCGTCGACGTCCCACCGCAAGCCGGCCTCGCCGTCGACCTCACCCGCCGCTCCGCCGGGCACCGAGCTCAGCGTCTCCGGCGTCAACGAGAACCGGACCATCGCCTGCAACGACAACATCGTCAGCGTCAGTGGGGTTTCCAACACGGTCACGATCACCGGGCATTGCACCAGCCTGTCGGTGTCCGGTGTGCAGAATGAGATCACCGTGGAGACCGTCGACAGCATCGAGGCCTCCGGCTTCAACAACAAGGTCACCTACCGCTCGGGCGCACCGAAGATCAGCAACTCCGGCGGCTCGAACGTGGTGCAGCAGGGCTAAGCCGAAACTTCTTGTTACGCAGGCTCTTCGGCGTCGTCGTCCAGGACGCTGACCGCGATGCCGTAGGGCAGGAACCGCACCTTGCGTTTGGGGTCGACGTTGTTCTTGTTCGCCCGCAGCGCGTCGAGTTCGGTCGCATAGACCTGTTCGACGCGTGCGCCGCCGCTTTCGTCGACGGTGTAGATGGCCCACACGCCCTCACCGGCTTCGCCGGCGGTTTCCGGGGCGCTGCGCGGGCGCCGCGTCAGGTCGTCGAAGACGGCGGACCAGCCCGTCCGGGCGCCGGGGGCGGCCACAAACCTACTGACCCGCTCGAACACGTCACGCAGGCCTTCGCTGCCTTCCCGAATCATTCGATCGAATTCGTCGGGGTCGAATCCGAATCCACTGTGCTCGCCCACGCGACCTCCTTGGCGCTCGTGCCGTAACTGCCAGTGTGCGCTCAGTCCAGACCGTTTGCCACGCGCTACGGGGCCGGTGGCGCCGGCGGGGGCGGCGGGGTGATCGGAATCGGCACCGTGACGAACGGGAAGTGCAGATACATCGTCACCGGCGGCTGCTGGGGCAGCTGCGGTGCGGCGGGCGCGGGCGCCGGGGGCGGCGCCGCCGGCGGAGGCGCTGCCGGTGCCGCGGCCGGCGGGGGCGCCGGGCGCTCGACGGGCGGTGGTGTGTACTGTGGCGCGGGCCGGGCCGGGGCGCGCCGGACCGGTGCCGCGGGCGGCACCGTGACCGGTTCCTGCGGCGCGGGCTGCTGCACCGGCGACGGCGCCGGGGCGGCCACCTCCGACGGGCTGGGTGCGGGCGCGGGCGGCGGTGGCGCCGGGCTCGGGACGGGCAGCTGCGCTTGCGGGGGGTTGCTCGGTGGGGCCGCCGGTAGCTGCACTCCGGGCGTGGCGACGCCGACGCCGGAATTGTGGCGCACGTTCGATCCCGGGCGATCCGACGCCAAAGTCACCAGCACCACCCCGCCGATCACGGCGACGATGCCGGCCAGGGCGCTGCCGGCCAGCAGCATGGACAAGGGCCGGCGGCGCGGGGGGTCCTCGTCGTCGTCGGCGACGGCGCTGTAGGCCCGCACGTCGGTGTCGACGTCGGCGTGGCCCCAGACGTCCAGGTACGACGGGCCGAGGCCGGGTGGATTCATTTCGCCGGTGCCCGGATCCAGCGCGTAGGCCAGGGCGGCCGTCGACGACGCGAACAGCGGCGCGTTCGCCGAGGCCAGGGCCGCGCCGCGGGCCAGCGCCATGTCCGGCTCCTCGGGGCCGGTGACCGGAAGCGGGGTGGCCGCCTCGAGCGTGGACTTCAGCGCCACGATGTCGGTTCCGCAGCCGATCACGAACACACCGTCGGCGCGCGACCCGCGGGCGTCCAGACCGGAGACCATCGACGCCAGCTCGACGGCCAGGCCGCCCGCGCGAGCGTCGCCGATCTGGCGCCGGTGCAGATCGACGATGGAGCCGTCGGATACGCGCTCGGCTACGAGCGCCTCGCGATGCTGTTCGTCGAGCCGGCGAACGCGACGCTGGCGGTGGTCGACGTCTCCGACGGCTCCATCGTCGATCTGCACCGGCGCCAGATCGGCGACGCTCGCGCGGGCGGCCTGGCCTACGCGCTGGC
>NZ_LZLU01000271.1:0-661 GCF_001673415.1 Mycobacterium sp. 1165196.3
GGTGATCGCCGTCGTACTCTGCGGCCACCCTGTACTCTTCCCAGCCCATGTCGAGACACGCGATGAGTCGCCAGTTTTGGTGCACCGGTATCTGCGTGGTCGGGACGGGCAGGCCGGCGTCGATCAAAAGCAGACGCAGCCAGGTTTCCTTGGGCGACGCGGCGCCGGGATCGATCAATGGGAGCGCTGACCGCACCCGACGCAGGCCGCGCGCACCGCAGTATCGCTTGGCCAGCAACAGCACATCCTCGCGCGAGAACGGTGTCGCACGCATCAACGCATCGATCCGGGCCACCGCCTCACCGATGGGCGCGTGCCGGGCAAGGTCGAACGCGGTCCTGGCAAGAGTGGTCACCGGCAGACCGCTGACCCGGGTGACTTCGTCCGGCTGGATGCGCTCATTTCGGGTGATTAAACCGCGAGGCGGATGCGGGTTGCGCCAGACCAACTCGATGGGCTCGTCGTCGTCGATCCACTGCGACCCGTGCAGCGCCGCCGCGGCGAGTCCGGCCAGCACGCCGCGCCGTCGCGACCACAGAAACGCCCCGGTCGACCGCGTTCTCAGCGACAGTGTCGCGGCATCCGACAGATAGATGTCCGGATAAATCGCGCGGAAGCTCGTCCGCAGCTGATACGGGCTCACCAGCCCGAGTCGCACTGC
>NZ_LZLU01000272.1:0-844 GCF_001673415.1 Mycobacterium sp. 1165196.3
CGCCGCCGGTCGGGCGGGACGCGCAGGTGAGTGGTCCGAGCATGCAGGAGGCGGTGACCAGCATGGAGTGCGGGCAGCGCCGAATCGCCGGCCGCAGCTCGTCGATCACCGACAGTTCGCCGGCGACCGCGCAAGCGGCGCAGACGATCACGGTGAAGGGACGGGCGGTGCCGCGGCGCGGGGAGGTCATCGCGGTGTGTGCGGGCCGGGGTAGGGCAGCAGCGCCATTTCACGGGCGTTCTTGATGGCCGTCGCGACCTGTCGTTGCTGCCGGACGGTCAGGCCGGTCACCTGGCGGGACCGGATCTTGCCGCGTTCGGAGATGAAGATGCGCAGCGTCGCGGTGTCCTTATAGTCCACCGCGTCCAGTCCCAGGGTGCGCAGCGCATTCTTTTTCGGTGACCGGCCGGGCGGTAGCGCGAGCCGGCGGATGCGGGCGGCTTTCCGGGCCATCACCAGCTCGCCTTCCGCACGCCGGGTAGCTGCCCGGCGTGCGCCAATTCGCGGACCCGCACCCGCGATAACCCGAACTTGCGCAGGTGGCCGCGGGGACGCCCGTCGACGGCGTCGCGGTTGCGGACCCGCACGGAGCTGGCGTCGCGGGGCTGGCGGGCCAACGCTTCTCGTGCCGCCGCCCGCTGCTCGGCGGTGCTCGCCGGTGCGCGGATGACCTCCTTGAGTTCGGCCCGGCGTTCGGCGTAACGCGCCACGATCGCGCGACGGCGCTCGTTCTTGACGATCTTGGATTTCTTGGCCATGTTCAGCGCTCCTCGCGGAAGTCGACGTGACGGCGGATGACGGGGTCGTACTTGCGCAGCATCAGCCGGTCGGGGTCGTTGCGTCG
>NZ_LZLU01000273.1:0-28828 GCF_001673415.1 Mycobacterium sp. 1165196.3
CGGAACAAGTTTTCGCAGCCGGTCAGGTACTTCATGTACCGGTCGTAGACCTCCTGGGACTGGATGGCGATCGCCTGCTCGCGATTGGCCTCGAGTGCCTCGGCCCACAGGTCCAAGGTCCTGGCGTAGTGCAGCTGCAGCGACTGGACGCGGGTCAGGTCGAAGCCCGCGGTCACTCCGTACTCGCCGACGGTCTGCGGCGTCGGCAGCCAGCCGCCGGGGAAGATCTCGGCCAGGATGAACTGCGAGAACTGCACGATTTCGTGGGTCAGCTTCAGGCCCTTGGCCCGCGCGTCTTTGAACGACGGCCGAACGATGGTGTGCAACAGCATTCCGCCGTCGTCGGGAAGGATCTCGTAGGCGCGTTCGAAAAATGCGGGATAGCGCTCCATCTTGAAAGCTTCGAAGGCGCCAATCGTGACGATCCGGTCGACATTGTCCTCGAACTCTTCCCAGCCCTGCAACCGCACCTCGATGTTGCGACTGGTCGGCAATCCGGCCAGCTTGTTCTTGCTGTACTCAAACTGATTGCGGCTCAGCGTGATTCCGATGACGTTGACGTCGTACTTCTCGACGGCCCGCTTCAGCGCGCCACCCCAGCCGCAACCGATGTCGAGCAGCGTCATCCCCGGCTCGAGGTTCAGCTTTCCCAACGCCAAGTCGAACTTCGCAATTTGGGCTTCTTCGAGAGTCATGTCATCACGCTCGAAGTAGGCGCAGGTGTAGCCCATCGTCGCGTCTAAGAATAATGCGAAAAATTCATTCGAGACATCGTAAATAGACTGCGATTCCTCGTAATACGGTTCCAATTTCGTCATGCTCGCTACAAAACCTTTCGTCCTATTCAACGCGAGCATACTAACCGACCGGTCAACGACCGGCGATCCGGGCACCGGTGAGTCGTTAGCGTCGCTCAGTAGGAGTAGAAGCCCCGGCCCGTCTTCTTACCGAGCCGGCCCGCCTCCACCATGCGCAGCAACAGCGGCGGCGGGGCATACTGCGGTTCCTTGAACTCCTCGAACATCTTGTCCGCGATCAGCTTCAACGTGTCCAGGCCGACCAGGTCGGACAGCCGCAGGGGGCCCATCGGATGCGACAAGCCGGCCACCACGGCCTTGTCGACGTCTTCGACGGTGGCAAAACCGGCTTCCACCATGCGGATTGCCGACAGCAGGTACGGCACCAGCAGCGCGTTCACCACGAAGCCGGACCGGTCGGAGCAGCGCACCACCTGCTTGCCCAGGACCGCGCTCGCGAACTCCTCGGTGCGCGCGGCGGCGGCCTCGTCGGTGACCAGCGTGCTGACCAACTCGACCAGCGGCAGCACCGGAACGGGGTTGAAGAAGTGCAGACCGAGCACGCGCTGCGGGTTCTTGGTGGCCGCGGCGATCTTCATGATCGGGATGCTGGAGGTGTTGGAGGCCAGCACGGCGTCGGGATCGGTGATAACCCGGTCGAGCTCGGCGAACACCTGCGCCTTGACGGCGTCGTCCTCGATGATCGCCTCGATGACCAGTTGGCGGTCCGCGAGATCCTTCAGGTCCGTGGTGAAGGTGAGCTTGCTCAGCGCGCGGTCGCGTTCGCGCTCGGTCACCTTGCCGGCGCTGACGCCGCGCTCGAGCGACTTCACGATGCGGTTGCGGCCGGCCGTGATGAGGGCGTCGGTGGTCTCGAACACCGTCACGTCGACACCGGCGCGGACCGAGACCTCGGCGATGCCCGACCCCATCTGGCCGGCCCCGACTACTCCTACGCGCTGAATCGTTGTGTCACTCACTTGATCTCTCTCCGGTTCTCTCCGGTAACCCGTATCGTCTTGCACCGCAATAGGCCCCGCCCAGGATCAGCTGGGCGGGGCCTACGCTACTTCATCTCAATTTCGGGGCGCGGCTTGCGCCGAGGGCCGGTGGCTCAGTGACTCACGCCTTCGGTTCCACTTCGTCCTCGCGGCAAGCCCGCTCGTCCTCAGTGAAACTGACCCTCTTCGGTGGAGCCGGTCAGCGCGGTGGTCGACGAGGTCGGGTCCACCGTGGTGGCGATGCGGTCGAAGTAACCGGCACCCACCTCGCGCTGGTGCTTGGTCGCGGTGTAGCCGCGCTCCTCGGCGGCGAACTCGCGCTCCTGCAGCTCGACGTAAGCGCTCATCTGGTTGCGGGCGTAGCCGTAGGCCAGATCGAACATCGAGTAGTTCAGGGCGTGGAAGCCGGCCAGCGTGATGAACTGGAACTTGAATCCCATTGCGGCAAGCTCCTTTTGGAACTTCGCGATGGTGGAGTCGTCCAGGTGCTTCTTCCAGTTGAACGACGGCGAGCAGTTGTAGGCCAGCATCTGGTCGGGGAACTCGGCCTTGACGCCCTCGGCGAACTTGGCGGCGAGCTCGAGGTCCGGAGTACCGGTCTCCATCCAGATCAGGTCGGAGTACGGCGCGTAGGCCTTGGCCCGGGCGATGCACGGCTCGAGACCGTTGCGCACCCGGTAGAAGCCTTCCTTGGTGCGCTCACCGGTGATGAACGGCTGGTCGCGCTCGTCGACGTCGGAGGTGATCAGCGTGGCGGCCTCGGCGTCGGTGCGGGCGATGACCACGGTGGGGACGTCGCACACGTCGGCGGCCAGCCGGGCCGAGGTCAGGGTCCGGATGTGCTGCTGGGTCGGGATCAGCACCTTGCCGCCCAGGTGTCCACACTTCTTCTCCGAGGCCAGCTGGTCCTCCCAGTGCGAGCCGGCCACACCGGCGGCGATCATGGCCTTCTGCAGCTCGTAAACGTTGAGCGCACCACCGAAGCCGGCCTCACCGTCGGCGACGATCGGCGCCAGCCAGTTCTCCACCGAGGTGTCACCCTCGACCTTGGCAATCTCGTCGGCGCGCAGCAGCGCGTTGTTGATCCGGCGCACCACCTGCGGCACCGAGTTGGCCGGGTACAGGCTCTGGTCGGGGTAGGTGTGGCCGGACAGGTTCGCATCACCGGCGACCTGCCAACCCGACAGGTAGATGGCCTTCAGGCCCGCGCGCACCTGCTGCACGGCCATGTTGCCGGTCAGGGCGCCCAGCGCGTTGATGTACTCCAGGTCGTGCAGCTGCTCCCAGAGCACCTCGGCGCCGCGGCGGGCCAGGGTGGCCTCCTCGACTACGGTGCCTTGCAGGGCGACGACGTCCTCGGCCGTGTAGGTCCGGGTGACACCCTTCCAACGCGGGTTGGTGTCCCAGTCCTTCTGGATCTGTTCGGCGCTCTTGGGGGTGCCAACGACAGACATTGGGCATGCTCCTTCACGGTCTTCACTACTGAGTTGCGGACGCCGCACCGGCGGTAGCTAGCGGCTCAACTTCGCTGGTGTGCTAACTCGAAGATGGCACAGCTCATAGGGGCTGGTCCACCCGTTTCAGTTGCCAATTTAAGCAACGGGACCGACCGATTTTGCGAAGTTTGCTAAGCTGCGAACAAACTTAACCGTTTCAGAAGCTACCCGTCAGTAACCCCAAAGCCGCAGGTCACACCGCAAATTAACCGGGACGCTTGTCCTGTTAGCGAGCAAAGATCGCGGCGACGGCTTTCGCCTCGTCGCCGACGGCATATGTGAGCGTTGTAACAGTCCGATCGGCCAGTTCGGTACCGAATTGTTCGGTGGATCCGGCAGGGTGGACGTGCGAGATGATCTCCAGCTTGTCGCCCAGCGCCACCGGCGCCTCGTGCTCGATGGTGACGCGCAGCGGGGTCCGCATCAGCTCCAGATGGGACGCCAGATAGTCCTCGATCACGCTCCAGTACACGGAGTTGTTCATGTGGTCGAACAGGTCGATGTCGGTGACCCGGACCGGAAACTCGTGGATCTCGACCGCGTCGTCGCGGCTGCCCGGCTTGAGATACGACTTCCACCGCAGCCGGTCGACGGAAGTGGTCTTGTGCAGTCCGGCCAGGAAGTCGTCGGCGATGCGCGAGGGCATCTGGGTTTCGCGGTTGATGTTGATCCAGAACGCCTCGGACTCGATGAGCCCACCCTTGCGGCCATCGATGCGGACCCGCATCTCGCACCACCGGTTCGACGTGCCCGAACACCAGCGACGCAGGCGCAGCATGTCGTTGAACTCGATCGGTCGGACCAGGTCGAGCATGGTGCGCCGGACGATCCACAGCGGATGGGTCTCCTCGAAGCCCATCTCGCGCAGCTGGTCCTGGCCGATGTCCTGGATGTGGCGCGCCGCGGCGTCCAGCCGCAACCGACCCGTGCGGTCGATATCGCCGACCCGCAACGGCCACTGGCGGTCGAACACGTCAGGGTGACCGTCGGGCACCGGCATCAGTTGTTTATCCAGGCTCACCGCGTCGCTCCCGTTTCCTCCTCGTGGTTACCCCAGGCTAAGGCCTGCGCCCCGGTCGCATCATCCCAACGGGGTGCGTCGAACACCTATCCCGCGCGACCGCAGGCATTGCCAAGTCTGCGAACTCCCATCTTCGCAAAGGCCGGTAACCTCGGAGAGGTGTCCAAAACGTTCGTCGGGTCACGCGTTCGCCAGCTTCGCAACGAACGCGGGTTCTCCCAGGCCGCGCTGGCTCAGATGCTGGAGATCTCACCGAGCTACCTCAACCAGATCGAGCACGACGTCCGCCCCCTGACCGTGGCCGTGCTGCTGCGCATCACCGAGGTGTTCGGGGTGGATGCGACGTTCTTCTCCTCCCAGGACGACACCCGGCTGGTCGCCGAGCTGCGCGAGGTCACCATGGACCGGGACCTGGACATCGACGTCGACCCCACCGAGGTCGCCGAGATGGTCAGCGCCCATCCCGCGTTGGCCCGCGCGGTGGTCAACCTGCACCGGCGCTACCGGATCACCACGGCCCAGCTCGCGGCCGCCACCGAGGAGCGGTACTCCGACGGCAGCGGTAGCGGGTCGATCACCATGCCGCACGAGGAAGTCCGCGACTACTTCTACCAACGACAGAACTACCTGCACGAGCTGGACACCGCCGCCGAGGATCTGACCAGCAAGATGCGGTTGCACCACGGCGATCTGGCGCGCGAGCTGACCCGCCGGCTCACCGAGGTGCACGGTGTGCACATCAACCGGCGGATCGATCTAGGCGACACCGTGCTGCACCGCTTCGATCCCGAAACCAAGACGCTGGAATTCAGCAACCACCTGTCGTTGGGACAGCAGGTGTTCAAGATGGCCGCCGAACTGGCCTACCTCGAATTCGGCGATCTGATCGACACTTTGGTCGAGGAGGGCAAGTTCACCAGCGACGAGTCACACACCCTCGCCCGGCTGGGGCTGGCCAACTACTTCGCCGCGGCCACCGTGCTCCCCTACCGCCAGTTCCACGACGTCGCGGAGAATTTCCGCTACGACGTCGAGCGGCTGTCCTCGTTCTACTCGATCAGTTACGAGACCATCGCACACCGGCTTTCGACGTTGCAGCGGCCGTCGATGCGCGGTGTGCCGTTCTCGTTCGTCCGGGTCGACCGGGCCGGGAACATGTCAAAACGTCAGTCCGCCACCGGGTTTCACTTCTCCTCCAGCGGAGGCACCTGCCCGCTGTGGAATGTCTACGAGACGTTCGCCAACCCGGGCAAGATCCTGGTGCAGATCGCCCAGATGCCCGATGGCCGCAATTACATGTGGGTGGCCCGCACCGTGGAACGGCGCGCGGCCCGGTATGGTCAGCCGGGTAAGACCTTCGCGATCGGCCTGGGCTGCGAGCTTCGCCACGCTCACCGGCTGGTCTACTCGGAGGGACTCGACGTCTCGGGGGAACCAGGAACAGTGGCCACACCGATCGGCGCGGGCTGTCGGGTCTGCGAACGCGACAATTGCCCACAGCGCGCCTTCCCCGCACTCGGCCGCGCACTCGATCTCGACGAGCACCGCAGCACGGTGTCGCCCTACCTGGTGACCCAGCCATGAGCGCGCCGGCGGACGGCCGCATCCCGCCGGGGCGGTTCCGCGAACTCGGGCCGATCAACTGGGTGATCGCCAAGCTGGGTGCGCGCACCGTGCGGGCCCCGGAGATGCACCTGTTCACCACCCTGGGGCAGCGCCGGTTGCTGTTCTGGACCTGGCTGGCCTACGGGGGCCGACTGCTGCGCGGCAAGCTCCCGACCATCGACACCGAATTGGTGATCCTGCGCGTCGCGCACCTGCGCTCGTGCGAATACGAGTTGCAGCACCATCGCCGGATGGCGCGCACCGCCGGGCTCGACGCCGATCTGCAGGCCGCGATCTTCGCGTGGCCGCAGCGGTTGGACCCGGTCGATGCGCGCCTGACGGTGCGTCAGCAGGCGCTGCTGTCGGCGACGGACGAGTTCGTCAAGGACCGGACGGTCACCGCCGAGACCTGGCAGGCGCTGGCCGCCCACCTGGATCGGCGGCAGCTGATCGAATTCTGTTTGCTCGCAAGCCAATACGACGGTCTGGCCGCGACCATGTCAGCGCTCGAGATTCCGCTGGACCATCCGCGCTAGCTACAGGTAGACGTCGGCGAGGATGGCCAGCGTCAGTATCACGGGAAGCACCGGCAGCGCGAAGGCGAACGCCGCCCACGGCCGCTTGCCCCGCCGGCGCTGCCGCAAGCCCCACAGCGCGGCGCCGATCCCCAGCACCACCGACGCCAGCAGCACCAGCGGGCCCCAGTGGCCGGCGGTCGCGTTGTCGCCGTTCGAAATGGCCAGCAGCCACAGGACATAACCGGTCGCCAGGCCACCGACGGCACCCGCGAGGGCCTGAGGGGTGACGGTGCGCATATCTCTTACTCAGAAATTGATCATGTGCCCGGTCAGGCCGTGGAAGCATTCCTGCAGTGCCTCGGACATGGTCGGGTGGGTGTGGACGTTGCGGGCAAGCTCGGTTGCGGTCAGGTCCCACTTCTGGGCCAGCGTCAGCTCCGGAAGCAACTCTGAGACGTCGTGGCCGACCAGGTGTCCGCCCAGCAGCTCACCGTATTTCGCGTCGGCGATCAGCTTGACGAACCCGCTGGGGTCGCCCACGCCGTGGGCCTTGCCGTTGGCGGTGAACGGAAACTTCGCCACCACCACGTCGTGGCCCTCCTCGCGAGCCTGCTCCTCGGTGAGCCCGAAGCTGGCGACGTTGGGCTGGCAGAACGTCGCGCGCGGCATCATCCGGTAGTCACCGAGCGCCAAAGTCTCTGCGCCGGCGATGGTTTCGGCCGCCACCACACCCTGGGCCTCAGCGACGTGGGCCAGCTGCAACTTTCCGGTGACGTCGCCGATGGCGTAGATGTGCTCGATGTTGGTCCGCATGTAGTCGGTGATTCCGATGGCCTTGCGGTCGGTCAGCGCGACGCCGGCCGCCTCCAGGCCGTAGCCCTCGACATTTGGGGCAAAACCGATGGCCTGCAACACCTTTGCGGCCTTGAGTTCCTGCGAGTTACCGTCCTTGCTGACCACCACGGTCACCTCGGAGCCGTTGTCGGAGATCGACTCGACCTTGGTGCTGGTCAATATCTTCACGCCCAGCTTCTTGAACTGCCGCTCGACCTCCTTGGAGACATCGGCGTCCTCGTTCGGCAGCGCGCGCGGCAGGAACTCGACGACGGTCACGTCGACGCCGTAGTTCTTCAGCACATAGCCGAACTCCATGCCGATCGCCCCGCAACCGGCGATGATGATCGACTCCGGCAGCTCGCGGGACAGGATCAGTTCCTCGTAGGTGACCACGTTGGCCGACAGCGACGTGCCGGGGACCAGGCGGGTGCTGCTGCCGGTGGCGATGATGGCGTTGTCGAAAGTCACCGTCTCCGTGCCGCCCTCGTTGAGCTCGACGGAGATCGTGTTGGCGTCGGTGAAGCGGCCGTAGCCATGGATTTCGGTGATCTTGTTCTTCTTCATCAGGAAGTGCACGCCGGCGACGCGGCCCTCGGCCACCTTGCGGCTGCGGTCAAACGCGGCGCCGTAGTCGAAGGTCGCCTCGCCGCTGATGCCAAACGTCTTGGCCTCTTTGGTGAAGATGTGGGCGAGTTCGGCGTTGCGCAGCAGCGCCTTGGAGGGGATGCACCCGACGTTGAGGCAGACGCCACCCCAGTACTTCGGTTCGATCACCGCGGTGCTCAGCCCCAGCTGTGCGGCGCGAATGGCTGCGACATATCCGCCGGGACCGGCCCCGAGGACGACGACGTCATAGTGAGAAGTCACGAGCCCACCCTAGTTGGCCGCGGCCTCTGGCGGCCGCCCGGGCGAGCCGTCAATAGGGAATGACACCGACCAGACAGTGCCCCGCTCGCTCGCAGTGGTAGTAGCCGTACAGGGGTGCCGCGGCGACCAGCGACGCGAACGGCCCGGACATCAGCGCCACCGCGAGCGCCGAGATCAGCGGCCGGCCTTCGGTCATCGCCAGCATCACCGAGCCGACGATGCACACCACCACGTAGGCCAGGACGGCGAACAGCGCCGCCGTCTTGTCGGACGAGTGGTACCACCAAGAGAACAGCCCCAGCCCGATCACGGCCGCCGCGGACCACACGCCCAGCAGCACCAGGGCCAGCTTCCACCACCTGAGGTAGAGATACCGGCCGGGCACGTTGATCGGTTGCACGGGGCCGACGGGCTCGGGCGACTCCTGCTCGCTAGCCTCCGGCGTCGCGGCTGCCGCCGGTGCGGCGGCGGGCTCCGGCTCGGCCACCGCGGGGTGCTCGCCGGTCTCGTCATCGAAATCGGGCACCCAGGATTGGGTGCCGGTGTGCTCGGAGTCGTCTTCGTCATCCGAGAAGTCCGGTACGAACGCCTCGGTGCCGGGGCTCGAGGCGTCCTTGTCGTCAGCCACCGGCGGTCACCCGTAGCGCGACGAGCACACCGAACCAGCCGGGCGCCACCGACAGCAGGAACGCCCCGAGCATGGTGACCCACCGGCGCCCGGAGAACAGGATCGTCGCCAGCCCTACGACGCTGGGGATGCCGACCACCGACGCGATGGCGACGCCCGGGCGGACGCTGGCGTGAATCGCCAGGGTGCAGGCCACGCCCGCCAAAAGTCCGACCGCACTGCCGATCAGCATGGCGCTGGCCAACAACCAGGGACGCGGAAGGGGAATCACTTTCTCGACTGTACTGCGGCTACCCGCGCGGGGGGCACGTTGACGACGCCGCGTCGGCCACCACCGGACCCCGTGCCGGGGGGCGTTCACCGCGTTCGTAATCCGCGCCGGTGATCACCGCGGCGGCGGCCATTGCGGCCCGTTCGTCGTCGGTGAAGACGCGACCGCGGGACAGGAACCGCACGCCGTCGGGCGCCTCCAGGCTGAACCCGCCCCCGCGGCCGGGCACCACGTCGATGACCAGCTGGGTGTGCTTGTCGCGATAGTGGGCGGTGTACTGCGGACCCGAAATCCACACCGGCACACCGTCTGTCCCGACGTCGAGGACGCCGAGCAAGACGTCGCGATCGCCGACCAGGAAATCGCCGAGCGGATAACACATCGGCGACGACCCATCGCAGCAGCCACCGGACTGGTGGAACATCACCGGGCCGTGGGCGGCCTGCAACCGCGCCAGCACCTCGGCGGCCGGGGCGGTGATGACCACCCCGGGGGGCGGAAGCATCAGAAGAACCCTTGCGCCTTTTCGGAGTAGGACACCAGCAGGTTCTTGGTCTGCTGATAGTGGTCGAGCATCATCTTGTGGTTCTCCCGGCCGATGCCGGACTGCTTGTAGCCGCCGAACGCGGCGTGGGCGGGATAGACGTGGTAGCAGTTCACCCACACCCGGCCGGCCTGGATGTCGCGCCCGGCCCGGTAGGCGGTGTTGCCGTCGCGGCTCCACACCCCGGCCCCCAGGCCATACAGGGTGTCGTTGGCGATCGAGATGGCGTCGTCGTAATCGGCGAACGACGTCACCGTGACCACCGGCCCGAATATCTCCTCCTGAAAGACCCGCATCTTGTTGTCGCCACTGAAGATGGTGGGCTGCATGTAGAAGCCGCCGGACAGGTCGCCGCCGAGCTCGGCGCGTTCGCCGCCGGTGATCACCTTGGCGCCTTCGTTTTTGCCGATCTCGATGTAGGACAACACCTTTTCCAACTGGTCGTTGGAGGCCTGCGAGCCCAGCATGGTCTCGCTGTCCAGCGGATCACCCTGGCGGACTGCCTTGGTGCGGATCGCGGCCAGTTCGAGGAACTCGTCGTAGATGTCGGCCTGAACCAGGCTGCGCGACGGGCACGTGCACACCTCGCCCTGGTTGAGGGCGAACATGGTGAAGCCCTCCAGCGCCTTGTCCTGGTAGTCGTCGGCCTTGGCCATCACGTCGGAGAAAAAGATATTGGGGCTCTTGCCGCCGAGCTCCAGCGTGACCGGGATGAGGTTTTGCGACGCGTACTGCATGATCAGCCGCCCGGTGGTGGTCTCGCCGGTGAACGCGATCTTGGCGATCCGGTTGCTCGACGCCAGCGGCTTGCCGGCCTCGGCGCCGAATCCGTTGACGACGTTGACCACTCCCGGCGGGAGCAGGTCGCCGATCAGCGACATCAGGTAGAGCACCGAAACCGGTGTCTGCTCAGCGGGTTTGAGCACCACCGCGTTGCCGGCCGCCAGCGCGGGCGCCAGCTTCCAGGCACCCATCAGGATCGGGAAGTTCCACGGGATGATCTGCCCGACCACTCCGAGCGGCTCGTGGAAGTGGTAAGCCACGGTGTCGTCATCGATCTGGCTCAGCGCGCCCTCCTGCGCGCGCAGCGCCGCGGCGAAGTAGCGGAAGTGGTCGGCGGCCAACGGAATGTCGGCGGCCAACGCCTCGCGGATCGGCTTGCCGTTGTCCCAGACCTCGGCCACCGCCAGCGCGGCGGTGTGCTCCTCGATGCGGTCGGCGATCTTGTTCAGGATTGCCGCGCGCTCCGCGGGTGCCGTCTTGCCCCACGCCGGGGCGGCGGCGTGCGCGGCATCCAGTGCCGTGTCGATGTCGGCCTCGTCGGAGCGGGCCACCTCGCAGAACGGCTGGCCGGTGACCGGGGTCGGGTTCTCGAAGTAGCGGCCCTTGGCGGGCGCAACCCACTGCCCGCCAATGAAATTCTCGTAGCGGGATTCGTACGACATCAACGCCCCGGCAGAACCTGGACGTGCGAAAACAGCCATCTTTTCGGCTCCTTCCCTCGTGACACAGCTCACAGTACGCTGCACTCATCCGGGGATGTCGGGTCGACGCGGGGGACGAGCATGGCCGAGACGCATTCAGCCGAGGAGGCGCTTCGGCAGTGGAGATCCGTGGCACCGGCCTGGGAACAGCACCGGGAACGCATGTTCGGCGACGTGCGCGCGGTGTCCGAATGGCTCGTCGAGCAGGTTGATCCGCAACCGGGCCAGACCGTTCTGGAGGTGGCGGCGGGCCCGGGCGAGACCGGCTTTCTCGTCGCGGACCGGCTCGGTCCCAGGGGCCGCCTGATCTCCAGCGATTTTGCGCCCGAGATGGTGGCGGCAGCGCGTCGCGGGGCCGACGAGCGGGGCCTGCACAACGTCGAATGTCGCGAACTCGACGCCGAACAGCTCGATCTGCCGGACGCCAGCATCGACGGGGTGCTTTCGCGCTTCGGGCTGATGCTCATGCCGGGGCAGCAGAGGGCGGTCGCGGAGGTCCGGCGGGTCTTGCGGCCGGGCGGTCGGTTCGCCTACGCGACGTGGGGACCGCCGGACCGCAACCCGTGGCTCTTCCACCTGGTGGTCGCGATGCTGCAGAACGGGGTCACGCCGCCCGGCGACCCGTTCGCCCCAGGCGGTCCTTTCTCCCTCGCCACCCCCGAAAGCAACCGGGCCCTGGCCGATGCGGGCGGGTTCGCGGACGTCGCCGTCGAAGAGATCACCGGGGTCATGCGTTTCGACAGCCCGGACGAGCACTGGGCGCATGTCACCGGGCTCGCCGGCCCGGTGGTGGAACTGGTGGCCTCCCTGGACCCCGCGCAGATCGACGCGATCCGCGCGACCCTCGCACCGTCGCTGACGCCCTACCAGCGCGACGGCGCCCTCGAGATCCCGTGGGCCGCGATGGTTACGAGGGCGACGTAAGAGCCCGCGTCCTGCGGCCGTAAGAATGGCGGCATGACTGAGGACCCATACCTGTGGCTCGAGGACGTCACCGGTGACGAGGCGCTGGACTGGGTGCGGGCGCGTAACGAGCCGACACTGGCGCGCTTTCGCGACGAGAATTTCGAGCGGATGCGCATCGAGGCGCTCGAGGTGCTCGACACCGACGCCCGCATCCCCTACGTGGTCCGCCGCGGCGAGTACCTCTACAACTTCTGGCGCGATGCGGCCAACCCCCGCGGGCTGTGGCGGCGCACCACACTGGACAGCTACCGCACCGACTCCCCGGAGTGGGACGTGCTGATCGACGTCGACGAACTGGGTCGGGCCGACGGCGAGAAGTGGGTGTGGGCCGGCGCCGGCGTCATCTACCCGGAATACACCCGCGCGTTGGTCAGCCTCTCCCGCGGCGGCTCCGACGCCTCCATCGTGCGCGAATTCGACATGGAAACAAGGAAATTCGTCGACGACGGGTTCGCGCTACCCGAGGCCAAGTCGCAGGTGAGCTGGGCCGATCCGGACACCGTGCTGGTCGGCACCGACTTCGGCGAGGATTCGCTGACCGACTCCGGCTATCCACGGGTGGTCAAACGATGGCGCCGCGGCACCCCCCTCGCCGACGCCGAGACGGTCTTCGAGGGATCTCGCTCCGACGTCAACGTGGTGGCCAGCGCCAGCCGGATCCCCGGGTTCGAACGCACCCTGATCGGCCGGGCCTTGGACTTCTGGAACGAAGAGGTCTACGAGTTGCGTGGGTCGGAACTGATCCGCATCGACGCGCCCACCGACGCCAGCGTGAGTCTGCACCGCGAGTGGCTGTTGATCGAGCTGCGCAGCGACTGGTCGTTGGGCGAGTCCAGCTATACCGCCGGGTCGCTGCTGGCCGCGAATTACGAGGAATTCCTCGCCGGCACAGCGCAATTGCAGGTGGTGTTCGAACCCGACGAGCACACCGCGCTCAACCACTACACGTGGACCAAGCACCGGCTGCTGATCGTCACACTCGCCGACGTGGCCAGCCGCGTGGAGATCGTCACGCCGCCATCGCGTGACGACCCGCCGCGCTTGCGATCGTCACCATCGCGTGACGACCCGCTGCGCCCGGCTCCGCCGCGCTTGCGATCGTCACAAGGTGACTGGCGACGCGAGCCGGTGGCCGGGATTCCCGCCGCGACCAATACCGTCGTCGTCTCCGCCGACGACACCGGCGACGAATTCTTTTTGGATTCCAGCGGATTCGACTCGCCGTCACGGCTGATGCGCGGAACCGACGACGGCCGGCTCGAGCAGATCAAGTCCGCGCCGGCCTTCTTCGACGCCGAAAACATCTCGGTGACACAGAACTTCGTCACGTCACAGGACGGCACGTCGATCCCCTACTTCGTGGTGCGGCCCGGCGGTCCGCAGGCCGCCGACGGGCCGGCGCCCACCCTGCTCTACGGCTACGGCGGCTTCGAATCGTCGAACACGCCGGGCTACAGCGGCGTGCTGGGCCGGCTGTGGCTGGCCCGTGGGGGCACCTACGTCCTGGCCAACATTCGCGGCGGGGGCGAATACGGTCCCGGCTGGCACACCCAGGCGATGCGGGAGGGCCGGCACAAGGTGGCCGAGGACTTCGCCGCCGTCGCAACCGATTTGGTGGATCGCGGCATCACCACGGTCGAGCAGCTCGGGGCGCAGGGCGGCAGCAACGGGGGCCTGCTGATGGGCATCATGCTGACGCAGTACCCCGAGCGGTTCGGGGCGCTGGTGTGCAGCGTGCCCCTGCTGGACATGAAGCGCTACCACCTGCTGCTGGCCGGCGCCTCCTGGGTCGCCGAGTACGGCGACCCCGACAACCCCGACGACTGGGCATTCATCTCCGAATACTCGCCCTATCAAAACATTTCGGCGACGCGCCGCTACCCACCGGTGCTGATGACCACCTCCACCCGCGATGACCGGGTGCACCCGGGGCATGCCCGCAAGATGACGGCAGCACTCGAGGCCGCCGGTCATCAGGTCTTCTACTACGAGAACATCGAGGGCGGGCACGCCGGCGCGGCGGACAACGAGCAGGTGGCGTTCAAGTCCGCGCTGACCTACTCGTTTCTATGGCAGATGCTGGGCACTTGAGCTGAATGGTCTTGCTGTCAGCCCTCGGACTGCTGATTGCCCAACCGTGAGCCGAGGCGGGCGACTTCCGCCGCCGCGCCGGCCTGACCATTGTCCGACAGCGCACGGCCCAACGCGGTGAGCGCTCGCTCCATCTCATTGGTCAGGGGATGCCTGGCGGCGCCAGGCAACGCGTGGCGCAGTTGTGCCGTCACCATGCGTTGGTACTCCGCGGGAAGGTCCGGAAGGGCCATGGCGAAGACGTTGAAAACCTGGGCGCAGGTCTGGTGTTGCCCGCCCTGGGCGGCACCCACCGCGATGCTCGAAAGTGCGGACAACACTTCCGGAATCGCGGTGTCACGGTAAACGACCGGCAGCGGTTCGTCGTCGGGCTGCGTTCCACCGGATGACGGCGATCGGTGCACCCAGTGCGCCAACAGGGTGTGCAATCCGTCTATCGTCACCAAGGCCGCTTCCGGATCGCGCTGTGTAGCCGACGCCCATCCGATGCTCGAGAGCTGATGCACCCCGTAAACCGGTTCCCGGTTGAGTTGTCGCTCACGGCCGCAGCGCAACGCGTCATAAACCGCCCCGGCCAGCCGTTCCCGGTCGGCCTGACGCTCGGCACGCACCCCGGCGAGTGCCGATCCTTCGACCATGTGGCTACCCAGCCTGACGCAAAACTCGACTTCGACTGCGCCGCTGGTTGATTCGAGAGCCCGACCAAGGCTGTCCACGTCGATGTCGACGAGATAGCCGCTGCACTCCGACCGAACGATGGTGGTGGGCAGCCGCTCGAGTTGAGGTTTGTCCCGCAGCCGCCGCAACCACGCCGACTGCTCGGCACGGGTGGCGACGGTGAGCTGCACGATGCGTTCGACCACCGAGGGCGGACGCAGCTGGTCGAGAACCAGGTAGCCGAAGACCACCAGCCCCACCAGCGCGAGCACGCTCAAGATCAGCGCGACGACGGTGGAAAACACGGCTCGTTGCGGATCGGCCAACGTCAGCACGATCACGTAGTACGTGGAGAGCCCGGCGAAGTATCCGAAGAAGGCCTTGTGGGCGCGGCGACTGAGAAATTGCTCGACGACCACCCACGTGAAGACATCGGCCATCCGGTTCACCAGCGTCAAAAGCTGAAAGAACGTGATGGTCATCAAGGTGAGCACGCCCGGCGCAACGGTGCGCAACATCGACTGGTTCTGTTGCGGCGGCGCCACTTTGGCGAGAGCCTGCTGAACCGGCTGCAGCCACCCGATATCGGTGCGGTCCAACACGCTGGTGACGACCGCCAGCACGATGAACCCCAAGATCATCACCAGCGGCACGGCCAGGAATTCCTGCAGCGACCGCCGCAAGCCGCTTTCCCGCCGTGGCCGCGCGGGGCCGGCCGTACCAGGCATCCCCTCACCTGCTCCCGTGACACGCCAACATGTTTCCCACTGATACCCGCGAGATCATCGATGAATCCGCATCCGTGAGCGCCGCAGAGCACGACGCCGAGAAAGGTCGCAGCATTCGATACCGAACCGCGGACGCGGCCATAGGATCGTCGACGTGTCCGCGATCCAACGCATCGAACTCACCCTGCTGGCGACGGGATTGATCTTCATCCTGGCCTCGGCGGCACAGGCGCGCTATCGCTTCGTCAAACACCGTCGCGCCGGCCGGCGGTTCTACTGGGCGACCGCGGCCATCGGCATCGTCTGCTTTGCGGTCGGGACGGGGCAACTCTGGCCGAACGGCGTGCTCGCGGCGGCGGTGTTTTCCGCCATCGTCGCCTTTTCGGCCTACCTCACCACGCCGTATTTGAAGATCGGCGGGCGAATCTACGCGTCCTCGCCGGAGAACCGTCAGCCCGACCCGTAAGGACGCTATGCCGACCCGTGACTTCGAGACGCTGCTGTACCGGACGGCCGGCCCGGTCGCCACCATCACGCTGAACCGCCCGGACCAGCTCAACTCGATCGTGCCGCCGATGCCCGACGAGATCGAGGCCGCCATCGGGCTGGCCGAGCGCGATCAAGACATCAAGGTCATCGTGCTGCGCGGTGCGGGCCGGGCGTTCTCCGGCGGCTACGACTTCGGCGGCGGCTTCCAGCACTGGGGCGAGGCCATGATGACCGACGGGAAATGGGATCCGGGCAAGGATTTCGCGATGGTCAGCGCCCGCGAGACCGGCCCGACCCAGAAATTCATGGCCATCTGGCGGGCGTCCAAGCCGGTGATCGCCCAGGTACACGGCTGGTGCGTGGGCGGGGCCAGCGACTACGCGTTGTGCGCCGACCTCGTCATCGCCAGCGAAGACGCGGTGATCGGCACGCCCTACAGCAGGATGTGGGGCGCGTATCTGACCGGGATGTGGCTCTACCGGCTGAGCCTGGCCAAGGCCAAGTGGCACTCGCTGACCGGCCGGCCGCTGACCGGCGTGCAGGCCGCCGAGATCGAGTTGATCAACGAGGCGGTGCCATTCGAGCGGCTGGAGGCCCGCGTCGCCGAGATCGCCGCCGAGCTTTCGCAGATCCCGTTGTCGCAGCTGCAGGCCCAAAAGCTGATCGTCAACCAGGCCTACGAGAACATGGGGCTGGCGTCCACCCAGACGCTCGGCGGCATTCTCGACGGCCTGATGCGCAACACCCCAGACGCGCTGGCCTTCATCAAGACCGCCGAGGCCGACGGCGTGCGCGCGGCGATCGAGCGCCGCGACGGCCCCTTCGGCGACTACAGTCAGGCCCCGCCGGAGCTGCGGCCCGATCCAAAGCACGTCATCGTCCCTGATCGCGACTGATACTGAGATGCACTAGCCAAATCCTGGCAGTGAGCTGGGAACTGTTCCCGGCGGGCCAAAAAGTGCTACCGTAACGGCTATGTCTCGGCTGAGTTCTGGCCTGCGTGCAGGCGCCGTGTTCCTTGCTCTGGGTGTTACCGCTGCGATCTTCCCGTCGACCGCGGTAGCCGACTCCACGGAGGACTTCCCGATCCCCCGCCGGATGATCAACACCACGTGCGACGCCGAGCAGATCCTGGCGGCCTCCCGGGACACCAGCCCGGTGTATTACCAGCGCTACATGATCGACTTCGACAACCACCCGAACGTCCAGCAGGCGACCATCGACAAGGCGCACTGGTTCTACTCGCTGTCACCGGAGGACCGCCGGAACTACTCCGAGAACTTCTATGCGCCCGTGTCCGATCCGCTGTGGGTGGCCTGGCCCAACCACATGAAGATTTTCTGGAACAACAAGGGCGTCGTGGCCAAGGCCACCGACATCTGCAACCAGTACCCGCCCGGCGACATGTCAGTCTGGGACTGGGCCGAGCCCACTGGCCCGCCCGGATGGCCAGGGCCTGTCAAGGGCCGGGTCGACCCCCAAGGCTAGGGTTCGACGTTGTTCGTCCCCCGATCGGGGGACATCGCAATCACCCGTTGACCGGATGGTGCGTTGCGCGCCGCCGCGGGATAGTCGTGCCATGCACAGCACAGACGCTCAGCCACCCCGGGGCGGGTCCCATCGCGACGACGTCGCCGACATCCTGGCGCAGCTCGATTGGCACGACCTCACCTGCCAGGCCGACGTCGGCTGCACCAGCCGCGCCACCCACGTCGTGCACCGCCACGCCGTGGACGGCTGCAACCGGCCCGGCGCGGACCCGCTCGGCAACATCGTCGGCATCGTCTGCACCTGCTGCCTGCGCGACCTGCAGATCGAGGTGCTGCGGCAGGTGGACCAGATCAGGTCCAGCCCGCACGCCTACTGCCTGACCTGCGGCGTACCGGTACGCCAGCTCAGTCACGCCTTACGCGTGACCCAGCTCCGTCAGTAGCGCGGTCGTCGCGCCACCGGTCGGTGTTCGCGCGCGTGAAGATCAGCGCGGTTGTACCACTCCGCCCGGCGGGTGCTCGTCGACGTCGTTGAGGATCAACTCGCGCACCGCGGGACGCGGTCCGTACGGTCGCAGCATGGTGCTGGCCGGCCGCGGACGCACGTGCTGCGGCCACCAGAACCAGCGGCCGAGCAGGGTGGCCAGCGACGGTGTCATGAACGACCGCACGATCAAGGTGTCGAAGAGCAGCCCCAGCGCGATCGTCGTACCCACCTGGGCCATCACCAGCAGCGGGCTGAACATGAACGTGGCCATGGTGGCGGCGAAGACCAGACCGGCGGAGGTCACCACCGAGCCGGAACCGGCCATGGCGCGGATCGTCCCCGTCTTGAGCCCGGCGTGGATTTCCTCTTTGAACCGCGATATCAGCAGCAGGTTGTAGTCCGAGCCGACCGCCAACAGCAGGATGACCGCCATCGCCAGCACCATCCAGTGCAACTTCATGCCCAGGATGTACTGCCACAAGAGCACGGAGAGTCCGAATGAGGCGCCCAGCGACAGCAACACGGTACCGACGATCACGAAGGCCGCCACGACGCTTCGGGTGATCACCAGCATGATGATGAAAATCAAAGTGGCCGCGGCGATTCCGGCGATCATCAGGTCGATGTTGGAGCCGTCGTGCATGTCCTTGTACGTCGCGGCGGTGCCGCCGAGGTAGACCTTGGCGCCTTCCCAGGGAGTGCCCTTGATCGCCTCGTGCACGGCCTGCTTGATCGGTTCGATGTGGTTGATGCCTTCAGGAGTCGCCGGGTCGCCTTCGTGGGAGATGATCAGCCGGACGGCGTGCCCGTTCGGCGAGATGAACTGTTTGAGACCTCGCGCGAAATCCGGGCTCTTGAACGCCTCCGGCGGGAGGTAGAACGTGTCGTCGTTTTTCGCTTTGTCGAAGGCGTCGCCTTGCGCGGTGGCGTTGTCGGACTGCGCTCTCGCCTGTTCGTTAAGACCCTGCGTGATCGCATAGTTCGACATGATGGTGTCGAGGTTGCGCTGCTGGCTCTCGATCTGCGGCGGTATCAGCGCGACCAGTTTCGGCTGAATCTTGTCCAGCTTGTCCAGGTTCGCGCTGAGGTTCACGATGTTCTCAGCCACCTGGTCGATGCCGTCGAGCGCGTTGAAGACCGACCGGAGTGCCCAGCAGACCGGGATGTCGTAACAGTGCTTCTCCCAGTAGAAGTAGCTACGGATCGGCCGCAGGAAGTCGTCGAAGTTGGCGATGTCGTCGCGCAACCTCTCGGTGATCTGCACGGTTTCCTTGGTGAGCCTGGTGGTTTCGTGCGTCGTGTTGCTGAGATCCTGGGTCACCTGCATCTGCTCATGCAGGGTTGCCATCGTCTTGTGCAGCTCGTCGGCTTGCTTGAGCAGGTTTGCCGCCTGCTCGTCCTGATAGTGCTGGGTCTGGATTCGCCCTGCGGCCTGCGCACCCATCTGGAATCCGAGGGTGCTGTGGTCGAGTGGCGTGCCCAGCGGCCGGGTGATGGTCTGCACCCGGCCGATACCGGGGATGTGGAAGACCGCCTTGGCGACCTTGTCCAGGACGATGAAGTCGGCCGGATTACGCAGGTCGTGATCGGTCTCGATCATCAACAGCTCAGGGTTGAGCCGAGCCTGGTCGAAGTGCCGGTCCGCGGCGGCATAACCGACGTTGGCCGGGGTGTCCGCCGGCAGGAAGTGGCGGTTGTCGTAGTCGGTCTTGTAACCGGGCAGGGCGAGCAGACCAACCAGCGCGATCGCGACGGTCACCGCGAGAACCGGTGCGGGCCAGCGGACTACCACGGTGCCCATGCGACGCCAGCCCCGGGTCTGCAGCGTGCGCTTTGGATCCATGAGCTTGAAGAACGACGCAACCGTCAGTATTGCCGGAGCCAGCGTCAAAGCCGCCAGCACCGCGACCAGCATGCCGACCGCGCACGGCACCCCCAGCGACTGGAAGTACGGCAGCCGGCAGAAGCTCAGGCAGTACATCGCGCCGGCGATGGTCAGGCCCGATCCGAGCACGACATGCGCGGTGCTGTGGAACATGGTGTAGAACGCTTGTTCGCGGGTCTCGCCCAGCCCGCGGGCCTCGTGATAGCGGCCGACCACGAAGATCGCGTAATCCGTCCCGGCGGCGATCGCCATCAGCACCAGCATGTTGTTGGCGAACGTCGACAGCCCCATGACGCCGTAGTTACCGAGCGTCGCGACGACACCGCGGGCCGCTGCCAGCTCGATGAACACCATGGCCAGCATGATCAGGACGATGCTGATCGACCGGTAGACGAACAGCAGCATCACGATGATCACCAGGAAGGTGACGAGCGTGACCTTCGCGACGCCCTTCTCACCCGCGTGGGACTGATCGGCGAACAGCGGGCCCGCGCCGGTGACGTAGGCCTTGATTCCCGGCGGCGCGGGCACCGAGTCCACGATCTTGCGGACGGCCGCGGCGGACTCGTTCGCCAGCCCGCCGCCCATGTTGCCGGCGAGGTAAACCTGGACGTACGCGGCCTTTTGATCGTGGCTCTGGGAACCCGCCGCCGTCAGCGGATCACTCCAGAAATCCTGGACGTGCTGAACGTGCTTCTTGTCTTGCTCGACGCGCCTGACGATCTCGTCGTAGTAGCGGTGCGCTTCGGCCCCGAGTGGCTTGTCGCCCTCCAGCAGGATCATGGCCGAGTTGTCGGAGTTGAACTCTTTGAACGTCGATCCGACCTTCATCATCGACTGAAAGGACGCCGCGTCGGTGGGACTCATCGACACCGAGTGGGTTTTGGCGACGACCTCCAGCTGCGGGGCCACGGTGTTGGTGACGAACACGATGCCCAACCACACCAGGACGATCGGCAGCGCCAGCCGGTGGATCATCCGCGGCAGGAACGGCGGGATCAGCGGCTGGTCGACGCGCGGCGGAACCGCGGCTGGTTCGCTCATGCGGATTTGTCCAGGCAATAGACGAAGGCGTTCACGGTTTGGTTGGGATCTGAGCGATTCGGAGTTTTGATGACGTCACCACTCCCGTCGTGCTTGTTCACCACGAACTGGCAGGCGATCCAGCTGCCGTCTCCTTGCGCCACCAGGTTTGCCGGGATCCCGGGCTTCGTCGAACTCAATACTTTGCTCCAAGGCAAGGGCACGTTGAGGGCCTGCTGGGGGTGGGAGTTTTCGTCGAGATAGTTGATGGTTGCCGTGCTGCCCGGCGGACCCCAGACCTGGAGCGTGATCGTCTTGGCGTTGAACTCGTCGAGGACCTCGCCCGAGGTGCCGCCACCGAACGAACCGCGGTGAACGCCGAAGACGCCGTGCAATCGGTATACGACGAATCCCGACAGCGCGACGACAGCCGCGATCGTGAGCACCAGCCAGAAACGCGCGAAGAACCCCTTTTTCCTAGGGCGCTGCGGAGCGGCCATTTCGCCCTCCCTATCGGCGGAGCCCTGCTTCTGCAGCGGCTCGGTCCTTGGCTCAGTCGTCGTCATGGACGCTCCAAGTCCTTCCCGTTCACCGGTTGTAGTTCGCCAAGCCACAGCCCCCCGGCCTCCTCTCTGCGTTCATTGCGATCCCGAGATGAGCCCGACGCACGTAGCCGTCAGCAGTCGGGTCAGCGCGGACGCGAAGTCCAGATTCCATTCGGGGGGAACCACTTCCGGCTCCTCGGCGTAGGCGTCGGTAAGCCGTTCCGGCGGGTTCGCGACCTGCCACAGCGTGGCCGCCAACGAGTACGCGGCCAGCAGGATGTCGAGCGACCCCGATCGCCCGAGTTCGGGCAGCGCGCTCTCGATGGAATCGGCGAGCGAGAGCGTGGCGGCGGTACTGATGCGCTTGACCTCGATGACCCGTTCGGCGTCCACCTCGTGTTCGAGGTGCAGGTGCAGGTTGGCCAGCAGGTCACAGAACAGCGGGTCGTCGGCCAGGGCTTCGGCCAGCGTCTCGGCGATGCGCGAGGGCGACTTCGCGCCGGGCTTGGCCAGTTTCTCGGACACGATGTTCGACCATCGCACCCAGCCCTCGGCGGACAGGTGCAGCAGAACTTCCTTGTGCGAGGTGAAGTAGCGACGCACCGCCGAATAGTGAATTCCGGCACGGCTGGCGACCGCGGTCAGGGTGACCGACGCGACGCCGGTTTCCATCGCCAGCGACCGTGCGGCTTCCACGAGGGCCTCCGCACGTTGGCGCTTCTTTTCCTCGGTGCGGGCGCGCTGGAATGTTAGTTGCGCCACCGGCCGAGCGTAACGCACGTTGTGTGATTTGCATAACGCACGTCATGTGATTTGCAACGCGTCACAGCCCGGGCGCCAAACAGGTAAAGGTGTAGCCATGCTCATCACCCGGCGTCCCTCGCGCGCCTGCGACTAGCCCGTGCAGACCATCGCCCTGATCGGGTTCCTCGGCGGCCTGATCACCGGTATCTCGCCGTGCATCCTGCCGGTGCTTCCCGTCGTGCTCCTGTCCGGCATGGACAGCGGGCGCGCCCGCGGCGTGAGTTCCGCGGCGCGCCCGTACCTGGTGATCGCCGGCCTGGTATGCAGCTTCAGCCTGGCCACGTTGATCGGTTCCGCACTGCTGACGGCGCTGCACCTGCCGCAGGACGCGATCCGCTGGGCCGCCTTGGTGGTGCTGGTGTTGATCGGCGTGGGGCTGATCTTCCCGCCCGTGCAGCACCTGCTCGAGCGCCCGTTCGCATACTTTCCGCAACGCCAAACCGGCTCTGGCGCAGACGGTTTCGGGCTGGGCCTGGCGCTGGGCGCCCTGTATGTACCGTGCGCGGGCCCGGTGCTGGCCGCCATTGTGGTGGCCGGCGGCACCTCGTCGATCGGCCCCGGTGCGCTGGTGCTGACGGCGACATTCGCCATCGGCAACGCGTTGCCGTTACTGGCCTTCGCACTGGCCGGGCGCCGCGTCGCCGAACGCGTGGCCGCGTTCCGCCGCCGGCAACGCGCGATTCAGGTCGCCGGCGGGGTAGCGATGATCGTGCTGGCCGTGGCGTTGGTGTTCAACCTGCCGGCGATGCTGCAGCGCGCCGTGCCCGACTACACGACGGCAATGCAGAACAGGTTGGGCGCCAACGACATCGAGCGCAGCCTGGGCCCCGCCCCCGCGCAGCGGTCAACTCAGGGCGGGCTGCAGCTGAGCCGGCCCGGCACCACCATCGACGGCGCGCTGAGCGACTGCTCCAACGGCTCCGCCGACCTACAGCAATGCGGACCGGCCCCCGCGCTCACCGGCGTCACCGGGTGGCTCAACACCCCGGACGGCAAACCGCTGGACCCCGCATCGGTGCGCGGCAAGGTGATCCTGATCGACTTCTGGGCCTACTCGTGCATCAACTGCCAGCGCGCCATCCCGCATGTGATCGATTGGTACAACCGGTATCGCGACAACGGACTCCTCGTCATCGGGGTGCACACCCCCGAGTACGCCTTCGAGCGGGTGCCCGCCAATGTGGCCAGCGGCGCCGCCGACCTGCACATCACCTATCCCATCGCGCTGGACAACGACTACGCGACGTGGAACAACTTCGGAAACCTGTACTGGCCCGCCGAGTATCTGATCGACGCGAACGGGCAAGTGCGGCATACCCAATTCGGCGAGGGCGACTACGACGGCACCGAAAAGCTGATCCGCACGCTACTGGTCGACGCCCATCCCGGCGCCCTGTTGCCGGCACCGTCCCATTCCGCCGACATGACTCCGCAGACCAGGCTCACACCCGAGACCTACCTGGGTGTCAGTAAGTCCGGAAACTACGGCGGCACCGGGGATTACAAGCAGGGCGCCGCAACGCTGAGCTACCCGCCGAACCTGGCCGACGACAAGTTCGCCCTGCGCGGCCGGTGGACGCTGGACGACCAGGGGGCCACCGCCGACGGCGACGACTCGGCCGTCCGATTGAACTACACCGCCAAGGACGTCTACGCCGTCGTCGGTGGGACCGGCACCGTCACCGTGACCCGGGACGGCAAGACCACCACGACATCGATCGGCGGAGCGCCCACGTTGCACCGGATCGTCGCCGACGACGCCGCGCATCGCGATCAGCTGGACATGCAAGTCAGCAAGGGCCTGCAGGTGTTTTCGTTCACGTTCGGCTAACCGGCGCGCTCACGACTTCTTGGCGAGGCCGCCCAGCATGGCAACGATCACGCCGAGCGCAACCAGGGCGGCGCCGGCGAACAGCGCGACGTTGAGCCATTGGTGCATCCCGGCTTCGGCGTGCCCGACCATCACCTCTGCCACCACCCGGACGTTGCCGGTGGTGTGGTTGAGCGCGCCGTTGAGGTAACGGCCGGCGACCTCGATGCCGGCCCATCCGGCCGCGCCGACGAGCAGCGCCGAGACGCCCAGGCTGCTCAGCGCCTTGCCGCGGCGGCGTGCGGTGGCCAGCGTGAGCACCGCGCAGACACCGCACAGCGCCGCCGCACCGACGCTCACCCACGGGCCCCAGGTGGCCAGCGGACTAAGCCGCCCCTGCCGCATCGATTTTGGTATCGAAACAGTAAGTGGGACAGTTAATTTCGCGGGGACCGTCACGTTGTGGCGGCTCAGCAGCGGCTGGATCGAGGGGTCCTTGAGCATCGGCGCCACGTCGACCGCCCACTGGTTGCCGTTCTCGGCGGCCGCCGGGTCGCTGAACAGCCAGCCGTGCACCGAACGGTTCGCCTGGGCGAACAGCGGCGGGAATGCCGGGCCGGCGGTGAAGTCGCCGGCCGCCTGGCGCACCTCGGAAGTGTCGAGCGGATAGCGGCCCCCGCCATGCTCGACGGCCAGAGTCGTTGCCCGAGAGGTTAATTCGTCCGCCATGGCGGACTGCAGGCCCGGGTCGGTCGCCGCGCGCCGCGCCAGCGCGGCGTAGCCGTCGGCGTCAACGACGTGCAGCTGCGTCCACGCCGCGGGGATCGCGATTGCCAACGCGAGCGTGGTGATGAGCCACAACAGCACGGTCGCCGCGAATCGCACGCCTGCGAATCTACGCAATCCCCCGCACGTAGGCGGCCTGCCCCAGGTGCTGGGCGCAGTCGTCGATGATGCTCACCAACCGCGCGCTGGCCGTCACCGGCGGATCCCAGTTGGTGTCCACGACGCGGGCCAGCTCCTGCGCGCTCACGCCGGCGACGTACTCGAGGGTGAACTTGTGCACCGCGTGGTAGTAGCCGGAGAGCAGGTCCGCGGGCGCCTTCACCTTGGCCACGTCGTCGGGCCCGTGTCCGTAGCCGGTGTCGTTGCGCGGCAGGTCCAGTCCGAACCGGTCCACCCAGCCGTCGCGGAACCACACCTGCTCCACGCCGGCGACGTCGGCGAGCTGAAGGTCCTGAATGCGCGCGCTGTGCCACAACAGCCAGGCGATGCTGTTGGCGCGCGGGGCCGGCCGGTAGCCGGACACCTCGTCGGTCAGCCCCTCGGTGATCTCGTCGACGTGTTCGATCAGCCGGGTGAACGCGTCGCGCAGGAGCTCTTGCAAAACGGCGGCATCGTCGGTGCGGGCCATGTTCGCGACACTACGGGAGGATCCCGTGGAAGACCGCCTCCACGTTGTTGCCGTCGGGATCGCGCACGAAGGCCCCGAAGTATCCGGGGTGGTATTCCGGCCAGAGCCGCGGCGCGTGGAGCGGCTCGGCGCCCAACTCGACGGCCACCTCGTAGAAGGCGCGCACCGCGTGCTCGTCGGCCGCCTCGAAGGCGAGGTGGACTTCCCGATTGGGTCCGGCGAGCTCGCAGGAGATCCAGAACGTCGGCTTACCCGCCCGCCCGTACCCGATGGCCCGACCGACATCCAGCTGCCGGGAGAACCCCAGCGTGCCCAGCACCGCGTCGTAAAACCGCTGAGATTTGGCGTAGTCGGCGCAGTTGATTCCCACGTGATCGATCACGGGGATGATCCTGGCACGAGCCACCGCAACGGTCGTAGATTGTTTGGATGACTTACGACCTCATCATCCGCAACGGCACCATCGTCGACGGGCTGGGCGGTGAGCCGTACGTCGGCGACGTGGCGGTGCGCGACGGCGTCATCGCGGCCGTCGGCAACGTCAACGGCGAGGCCGCGGCGCGCGAGATCGACGCCACCGGCCTGCTGGTCACGCCCGGATTCGTCGACCTGCACACCCACTACGACGGCCAGTCCATCTGGTCGGAACGCCTGACCCCGTCCTCCGCGCACGGCGTGACGACGGTGGTGATGGGCAACTGCGGGGTGGGCTTCGCGCCCTGCCGCCAAGAGGACCACGACGTGCTCGTCGACGTGATGGCCGGTGTGGAAGACATTCCCGGCGTCGTCATGACCGACGGCCTGCCGTGGACGTGGGAGACCTTCCCCGAATACCTGGACGCGCTCGAGTCGGGCAGGCGGGACATCGACGTGGCGGCGTATCTGCCGCACTCGCCGCTGCGGGTGTACGTGATGGGCCAGCGCGGGGCCGACCGCGAGCCGGCCACCGCAGACGACCTGGCCAAGATGCGGGAGCTGGCCAAGGAGGCGATCGAGGTCGGCGCGCTTGGCTTCGCGTCGTCGCGGTTGACCATCCACAAGACCGAAAGCGGTTCGCCCATACCGAGTTACGAGGCCGCCCGCGAGGAGATCGAGGAGATCGCCCGCGGTGTCGTGGACGGCGGCGGCGGGCTGCTGCAGTTCGTCCCGGACATCCCGTCGGGCGGCTATCAGCCGGTGTTGCAGACGGTGTTCGACGTCGCCGAGGACGTCGGGCTGCCGGTCACCTTCACCCTCGTCGTCGCCAACTCCGGCGACCCGTCCTGGCCGGACGCCATCACGATGATCGAGAAGGCGAATAGCGCCGCCGACGGCGGCGAGGTCCGAGTCACGGCGCAGCTGCTGCCCCGCCCGATCGGCTTGATCATCGGCCTGCAGCTGACGGCCAACCCGTTCGTGCTCTACCCCAGCTACCGCGAGATCGCGCACCTGCCGCTGGCCGAGCGGGTCGCCGAGATGCGCAAGCCCGAGGTCCGCGCCCGCATCCTGGCCGACAAGCCCGGCCACGGGCACCCGATTCTGTACGTGGCACAGATGTGGGACTGGATCTTCCCGCTGGGCGACACCCCCGACTACGAGCCCGACCCGTCCACCAGCATCGGCGCCCGCGCCCGCGCCCGCGGCGTGGACCCGATGGAGGAGGCCTACGACCGGCTGCTCGACGACGACGGCCGGGCCATGCTGTTGGTCGCGACCAGCAACCTGCAGAACAACTCGCTGGACACGGTCGGCGAACTGCTGCACCGCGACGACGTGGTGCTTGGTCTCGGCGACGGCGGGGCGCACTACGGGATGATCTGCGACGCCAGCTACTCCACCTACTTCCTGACGCACTGGGCACGCGACCGCAAGGCCGGGCGGTTCACGGTGCCCGAGGCGGTTCGCGAGCTCACGTCGGTGCCGGCCCGCGTCGCCGGTCTGGGTGATCGCGGCCGAATCGCGGTGGGCTACAAGGCCGATCTCAACGTCATCGACCACGCCGCCCTGCGGCTGCACAAGCCGGTGATCAGCTACGACCTGCCCGCCGGGGGGCGGCGCCTGGACCAGACCGCCGAGGGGTATGTCGCCACGATCGTGGCCGGGGAAGTGATCGCCGAAAACGGCGTTCCCACCGATGCCCGCCCAGGCAGGTTGGTCCGTGGGCGCCAGCCCGTCCCCGTAGCCTCGCGATAACGCCACCAAAAGTGGCATATACCAGCTAAGTTGGGTTCCGTGACGAACCCGCATTTTGCGTGGTTGCCGCCAGAAGTCAACTCGGCACTAATTTTCTCCGGTCCAGGTCCCGGGCCGCTGCTTGCTGCCGCGGCGGCGTGGGACGGGCTGGCCGGGGAGTTGGCATCGTCGGCATCGTCATTTTCTTCGGTGACGTCAGATCTCGCCAGCGGGTCATGGCAGGGCGCGTCGTCGACGGCCATGATGTCGGTCGCCAGCCAATACGTGAGCTGGCTGTCCGCGGCGGCCGCGCAGGCCGAAGAGGTGTCACACCAGGCCTCGGCCATCGCGACGGCGTTCGAGGTGGCGCTGGCGGCCACCGTGCAGCCGGCCGTCGTCGCAGCCAACCGCGCCCTGGTGCGCGCGTTGGCGGCAAACAACCACCTGGGTCAGAACACCGCGGCCATCGCCGACATCGAGGCCGCCTACGAGCAGATGTGGGCTTCAGACGTCGCGGCGATGTTCGGTTACCACGCCGACGCGTCGGCGGCCGTGGCCAAGCTGCCACCCTGGAATCAGGTGTTGCAGAACCTCGGCTTCTCCAACACCAGCACCGCCGTCACGCGCCCGGCCAGCTCCGGTGCCGTCGCCCGCGGCTACACCTCGCGCATCGCCGGATTCCTGCGGCCCTCGGCGCCGCAGTAGCGCGGCACCCCGCGCCTATCCTGGAAGATCATGCGCACCAAGAAGAAGGTCGACCTCGAGGCGCTGGCCGATGCGCTGGTCGACTACCCCTACGGGTACCTGATCACGGTCGACGACGACTACCGCGTGCACACCGTGACGGTCGAGCCGCGGCTCGATGGGGCCACTCTGGACGTCGGACTCATCGGCGGCCGGACCCGCAACAACCTCGCCCAGCGGGCCGACGTCACCCTGTTGTGGCCGCCCGCCGAGCCGGGCGGCTACTCGCTGATCGTCGATGGCAGCGCCGAGGTGACCGACGCCGGCGAACAGACCGCCCGCCTGACCGTGGTTCCCACCCGCGCGCTGCTGCACCGCGACGCCGAGTCGGCGGACGCGGCCAAGGGCTGCCTGCACGACTGCGTGGTCTTCTCGCTGCCGGCCTAGCGGCGATCGCAAGCGCGGCGGAGCCGGGGAAGCCGGGTCGCCGCCGTCGGACTCAGCGGCGATCGCGAGCGCGGCGGAGCGGCCGAAG
>NZ_LZLU01000274.1:0-568 GCF_001673415.1 Mycobacterium sp. 1165196.3
TCACGCTGAGCCGCAATCAGTTTGAGTACAGCAAGAACAAGCTGGCCGGATTGCCGACCAGTCGCAACATCGAGGTGCGGTTGCAGGGCTGGGAAGAGTTCGAGGACAATGTCGACCGGATCGTCACGATTGGCGCCTTCGAAGCTTTCAAGATGGAGCGCTATCCCGCATTTTTCGAACGCGCCTACGAGATCCTTCCCGACGACGGCCGAATGCTGTTGCACACCATCTTGACCTACACGCAAAAGCAGCAGCACGAGCGCGGTGTTTCGATCACGATGAGCGATATCCGATTCGCTCGATTCATCGGCCAGGAAATTTTCCCGGGTGGACAACTCCCGGCGCAGGAAGACATTTTCAAATTCGGCGAGGCGGCGGGCTTCACGATCGAGCGGGTGCAGCTGCTGCAGCAGCATTACGCGCGGACCCTCAACATCTGGGCGGCCAATCTGGAGGCCAATAAGGACAAGGCGGTCGCCCTGCAGTCCGAAGAGGTCTACGACAAGTACATGCACTACCTGACCGGCTGCGAAAACTTCTTCCGCAAGGGTGTCACCAATGTGGGGCA
>NZ_LZLU01000275.1:0-16751 GCF_001673415.1 Mycobacterium sp. 1165196.3
CGCCGTGTCGGAGCGGGGGATTTGCGTTCGCCGCAGCGATGAAAGGCCTGCCCGACAGCAAAAAGGCCGCCGCTGGATCCCCTCACTCCAGCGGCGGCCCTTTTCGTACGCCAATCCGCGATGCGGACGGGCGGTCGTATTCGGGGGATGCCCCGTATTGCCGTCGGGGTCGGGGGGTCAGACCACAACACGGGGCCATCCGGTGGGTCGGATACCCGCGCCCCCTTCCGACTAACCAGATGTGACTCAACTCATGACGAGCGCCGATCCGGCGGGGCGGGGGCCCGACGGGTCCGTCAGGCCTCCAGGATGGCGGCTACGCCCTGGCCACCTGCCGCACAGATCGAGACCAGGGCGCGCACGGTGCCGCCGCCCTTCTGCTCGGCCTTGCGCTGCGCGAGCTGCTTGGCCGCCTGGGCCAGGATCCGCCCGCCGGTGGCCGCGAACGGGTGGCCGGCGGCCAGCGAGGATCCGTTGACGTTCAGCTTGGACCGGTCGATCGAGCCCAGCGCGCCGTCCAGGCCCAGCCGCTCCTTGCAGTACTCCTCGGATTCCCAGGCCTGCAGGTGGCACAGCACCACCGACGCGAACGCCTCGTGGATCTCGTAGAAGTCGAAGTCCTGCAGGCTCAGGCCGTTGCGGGCCAGCAGCCGCGGCACGGCGTAGGTCGGTGCCATCAGCAGGCCGTCACGCCCATTGACGTAGTCGACGGCGGCGGTCTCCGAATCCACCAGGTAGGCCAGCGGGGTCAGCGAATGCGCGGCCGCCCACTCGTCGGTGGCCAGCAGCGCCACCGACGCACCGTCGGTCAGCGGCGTCGAGTTGCCGGCGGTCATCGTCGCGTCACCCGCCTTGACGCCGAACACCGGGCGCAGCTTGGCCAGCTTCTCCGCCGACGAGTCCGGGCGCAGGTTGTCGTCGCGGTAGAGCCCCAGGAAGGGCGTGACCAGGTCGTCGAAGAAGCCCCGGTCGTAGGCGGCGGCCATGTTGCGATGGCTGGCGGCGGCCAACTCGTCCTGGGCCACGCGGGAAATGCCCATCTTCTTGGCCGTCAGCGCCTGGTGCTCGCCCATGGACAGCCCGGTGCGCGGTTCACTGTTCACCGGGATCTCGACGCCCAGGGTGGCGGGCAGCGTGCCCACCAGCTTCAGCCGTTGCACGTTGGACTTGGCCCGGCGCAGCTTGAGCAGGGTGCGGCGCAAGTTGTCGCCCAGCCCGATGGGCGCGTCGGAGGTGGTGTCGACGCCGCCGGCGGCGGCCACGTCGTAACGGCCGGACGCGATGCCCTCGGCGGCGGCCACGGCCGCCTGCAGCCCGGTACCGCAGGCCTGCTGCAGGTCGAACGCGGGCGTGTGGGACGACAGCTGCGAGCCCAGCACGCATTCGCGGGTCAGGTTGAAGTCCCGGCTGTGCTTGAGCACGGCGCCGCCGACGACGACCCCGAGCCGCTCGCCGGCCAATCCGAAGCGGTCCACCAGCCCGCCCAGGGCGGCGGTGAACATGTCCTGGTTGGACGCCTCCGCGTAGGCGCCGTCGGATCGGGCGAACGGGATGCGGTTGCCGCCCAGCACGGCCACCCGCCGACGCTCAGAACTGCGCTGAGCAGACTGTTTACTTGCCTCAGAACTTGCAGCGGCCACTATTCTTCTCCGTGTTTGCGCGGTCTATCGGTTTGGGAATCGCCCGTCCGGGGCCATAATACCCACTGTTCTTACTCTGCAGTAAGTTCGTCCCCGATACGGTTGTGCTGTAGGCATACCCCGATTTCGCAAGAACATGGAAGGTAGCTCCGGTGGCTCCCAAGGCTTCGTCCGATCTGTTCTCCCAGATCGTCAATTCCGGTCCTGGATCGTTTCTCGCCAAGCAGCTCGGCGTCCCCCAACCCGAGACGCTGCGCCGTTACCGGGCCGGTGAACCGCCCCTGGCCGGGGCCCTGCTGATCGGCGGCGAGGGCCGGGTCGTCGAACCGCTGCGCGCGGCGCTGGACGCCGACTACGACCTGGTGGGCAACAACCTGGGCGGCCGCTGGACGGACAAGTTCGGCGGCCTGGTGTACGACGCCACCGGCATCACCACGCCGGAGGGGCTCCGGGGGCTCTACGAGTTCTTCACCCCCCTGCTGCGCAACCTGGGTCATTCCGCGCGCGTGGTGGTGGTCGGGACCACGCCCGACGCCTTGCAAAATACAGAAGCCAGCCCGCACGAGCGGATCGCACAGCGCGCGCTGGAGGGCTTCACCCGTTCGCTGGGCAAGGAGCTGCGCAACGGCGCCACGGTCGCGCTGGTGTACCTGTCGCCGGACGCCAAGCCCGCCGCGACGGGCCTGGAGTCGACGATGCGGTTCATCTTGTCGGCCAAGTCCGCCTACGTCGACGGCCAGGTCTTCTACGTCGGTGAGGCGGACTCCACGCCTCCGGCCGATTGGGACCGCCCGCTGGACGGCAAGGTCGCGATCGTGACCGGCGCGGCCCGGGGCATCGGCGCGACGATCGCCGAGGTGTTCGCCCGCGACGGCGCCCGCGTGGTGGCCATCGACGTCGAATCGGCCGCCGAGGCGCTGGCCGAGACGGCCAGCCGGGTCGGGGGCACCGCGTTGTGGCTCGACGTCACCGCCGAAGACGCCGTCGACAAGATCACCGAGCACCTGCGCGAGCACCACGGCGGGCGCGCCGACGTTTTGGTCAACAACGCCGGCATCACCCGCGACAAGCTGTTGGCCAACATGGACGACGCCCGCTGGGACGCCGTCCTGGCCGTCAATCTGCTTGCCCCGCTGCGGCTTACCGAGGGTCTGGTGGGCAACGGCACCATCGGCGAGGGCGGCCGGGTGATCGGTCTGTCGTCGATGGCCGGCATCGCCGGCAACCGCGGCCAGACCAACTACGCGACGACCAAGGCCGGGATGATCGGCCTCACCCAGTCGCTGGCCCCGGAGCTGTACGACAAGGGCATCACGATCAACGCCGTCGCACCGGGTTTCATCGAAACCCAGATGACCGCCGCCATCCCGCTGGCCACCCGCGAGGTCGGCCGCCGGATGAACTCGCTGCTGCAGGGCGGGCAGCCGGTGGACGTCGCCGAAACCATCGCCTACTTCGCCAGCCCGGCCTCAAATGCGGTGACGGGTAACGTCATTCGCGTCTGCGGCCAGGCCATGCTGGGCGCATAGCGAACCGGGCTGTCGAGGAGAATGCCATGAACCAGCCAAGCGGCCTGAAGAACATGCTGCGCGCGGCGGCCGGGGCGCTGCCGGTGGTGTCCCGCAGCGGCGAGGTGCCCACCCGCACCGTGACCATCGAGGAATTGCCCATCGACCGCGCGAACGTGGCCGAGTACGCGGGGGTCACGGGCCTGCGCTACGGCAATCACGTGCCGCTGACCTACCCGTTCGCGCTGACCTTTCCCGCGCTGATGTCGCTGGTCACCGGCTTCGACTTCCCTTTTGCCGCAATGGGAGCGGTGCACACCGAGAACCACATCACGCAGTACCGCCCGATCGCGGTCACCGACACCGTCGGGGTGCGCGTGCACGCCGAGAACCTGCGCGAGCACCGCAAGGGTCTGCTGGTCGATCTGGTGACCGATGTCAGCGTCGGCAACGACACCGCCTGGCATCAGGTGACGACCTTCCTGCACCAGCAGCGGACGAGCCTGTCCGATGAACCCAAGCCGCCACCGCAGAAGCAGCCCAAGCTGCCGCCGCCGTCCACCGTGTTGCGGATCAGCCCCGGGCTGATCCGGCGCTACGCCGACGTCGGGGGCGATCACAACCCGATCCACACCAACTCGGTCGCGGCCAAGCTGTTCGGCTTCCCGACCGTGATCGCGCACGGAATGTACAGCGCCGCAGCGGTATTGGCCAACGTCGAAGCGCAAATCCCCGATGCCGTGCGGTATTCGGTGCGGTTCGGCAAGCCGCTGGTGCTGCCCGCGACCGCCGGACTCTACATCGACGAGCACGACGGCGGCTGGGACATTTCACTGCGCAACATCGCCAAGGGTTACCCGCACCTGACCGGCACGGTCCGGGCGCTCTAACCCGCGTGCGTCGTACTGCGGCCCTGGGCAAGCACTTTCAGCGCGTGTGCGCTGCTCGCGGTCAGCAGGAAGAGCAGAAACAGCCACAGCGGGGGCCGGGCGAGCTCCCAGACGAAGATCGCCGCCCAGATCGGCGACCCCTGGGTCACCGCGAGCACGCCCGCGGCGCCGGCCAGCGACACCGCCGGCACGTGCAGATGAGTTCCCATCGCCCAGTTGATCGTCAAGACCAGCGCGGCGCCGGCGGCGGCGCCGGTGGCCAGTGAGGGCGTCAGCAGGCCGCCGGCCCCGCCCGCGCGCAGAAACAGCGCGGTCAGTAGGGGTTTCAGCGCCAGGATGGCCAGCGCCGAGAGCAGGGTCATGCCGCTGGCCAGGCTCACGGTCAGGATGCTGCGGCCGTTGCCGGGCAACTCGGGCCACCAGTGCGAACACACGCCCATCACCAGGCCCGCTCCCGCGAGCGCGGGGATGAGCAGCGCAGTCCTCGGCTGGCGGGCGGGCCGCGCCGCGGCCATCAACCGGTTGAACGCCAGCCCGACCGCGAGAGCCACCGGCGCCAGCAGCAATCCGTGCGCGGTCAGCAGATACGTGGACTCCCCGATCGGCCATCGCAGATTGGGTTGATCGCGGGTGATGGCCGAGCCGACGGCGACCGCTAAGCCGGAGGAGAGAAACGCCGCGCCCACCACCCGCGGCCGCCAGGTGTTCAGCAGGATCCGGATCGAGAACAGTGCGCCGGCCAGCGGAACCGCATACACCGCACCCAGGCCCGCGCCCGCCGCACAGGCCAGCAGGATCTCGCGATCGCGCGGGCCCAGCCGCCTGAGCCATCCGGTCCCCAAATCGCTGAGCGCAGCGGCGAATTGACGTGGGGCGCCCTCTCGCCCGAGCGATGCTCCCGATCCGACGAGCAGCACCTGCAGCATCGCGTCGACGCTCCAGGACAGCCGCGGCACGGGTGCGCGGGCGGCGATGGTCTGCGCCAGCGGGGGCACCTCGGCCCGGCGCCGCAGCAACCACCACCCCAGGCCCGCCAGCCCTGCGCCGATCATCGGGCCCAGCATGCGCCGGATCGGGCTGCTGGCGGTCACCCCTTCCAGCAGCGCGCCGAAACTGTAGTTGTAGGTGGCGTGCTGGACCACGCGCAGCACGAACGTCGTCGCCAAGCCGGCGACTCCGGCGAGCAAGCCGACGATGATTACGGCGCAGAAGAATTCGAGGTTGCCGCGGTCCGAGCTCGGGACGCTCATCCGGGCCACCGCAACGACCCTGGGGCTATTCGCCGGCGGCGTCCGAGCCGCCCGCCTCGGGGTGCGCCGCCGCCCGTTCCGCCGGCGACCCCTTGAGGCCGTACCAGAACAGGTCGATCATCAGCTGGGCCGCCTCCTCGACGTCGACGTCGCCGGTGGACAGCCGGTTGGCGACCGCCTCGCCGGCGCCCACCAAGGCCACGGCCATCATTTCGTTCTCGCGCTCGGTGCGCGGGTTGCGGCTGCCCGCCCGCATCAGCCCGGCCACGAGTTCGATGATCTGCTCGCGTCCCTCGCGGACCATGTGGGCGAACGCCTGTGAGCTGGTGGCCTGGGTGTACATCACGATCCAGGACGCCCGGTTGGCGTCGATGTAGCGCATGAACGACGCGATGGTGTTGCGCAGCATGTCGTTGGGGCTCTGCTGGAAGTCGATGTCGGCGCGCACCGCGTCGATGAACCGGCCCATCTCCCGGTTCAGGCAGGCGCCGAACAGGTCCTCCTTGGAGCCGTAATACAGGTACAGCATCGGCTTGGAGATCTGCGCCTCGGCGGCGATGGCATCCATCGACGTCTCGTGATAGCCGTTGACCGAGAACATCTGGACGGCGGCGTCGAGCATCTGCTGCTCGCGGACGGCGCGCGGTAACCGCTTGGTGCCACCCGCCATCGCTTACCTTTCCGACCCGTCTAGCTGACTCAAGGGTAAGCAATGCGGCCCGGCCGCCACATCCGTTGGTGCGGACGGGGCCGACCCGCTAGTGGCCGCAGTTACGGTTGGGGCCCTTCATCGTCGCCACCCGCACCAGCGAATCGTCGACCTGCTTGGCCGGCAGGTCGCCCGAGGCCACCGCCTGTTGCAGCCGGTCCAGGACCGCCGGCACCTCGTCGGTGGTCACCCACAGCGCGACGTCGACGCCGGCCCGCAGGCTGCGCAGCACGGCCTCCGACACGCCGTATCGGTCGGAGATGGCGGCCATGCTGGACAGGTCGTCGCTGAACACCGGCCCGGTGAACGGCGGGCCCTTGTAGCCGACCCCGTTGCGCAGCAGCTGCACGGCCTCGGGGCTCAGGCTGGCCGGGGCGTCGCCGGTGAGGCCGGGAACCTGCAGGTGGCCCACCATGACGCCGACCGGCGGCGAGACCACCAGGGTCCGGTAGGGCACCAGATCGCTGTTCTGCAGGGCGTCGAGCGGCGGCGTGACCACGCCGCCGGTGTGCGAATCGCCCGAGCCGTGCCCGTGGCCGGGGAAGTGCTTGAGCACCGGCAGCAGGCCGGCGTCGCGCAGCCCCTGCGCATAGGCCCCGGCGTAGTCGGTGACCGTGGCAGGATCCGCGCTGAACGACCGGTTGCCGATGACGGCGTCGTCGGGCTCGTCGCTGACGTCGACGACGGGGGCGAAGTCGACGGTGATGCCCAGGTCGCGCATCTTCCTGCCGCGGTCGGCGGCCAGGTCATGCACCTGTTGGACCGTTTGCGTCTGCGCCAGCTCGCGCGGCGATGGCGACGTCCCGATCAGCGACTTCAACCGCGAGACCCGGCCGCCCTCTTCGTCGACGCTGACGGCCAGCGGCAGCGGACCCGCCTTGGCCGCGATGTCGGCCAGCGGTCCCTTGAAGATCGACAGGTCCGTCCAGCTGCCGATGAAGATGCCGCCCACGTGGTAGCCGTTGACGACGTTGCGGGCGTCGTCGGCGTTCTTCACGCCCACCATCAGCAGTTGGGCCAGCTTGTCGCGGATGCCCAGTGTGGCCGGGAGTGCCGACGGGTCGGCGCACACCGGCGGCGCCGGAGCGGCGACCGGTTTGCTCGACGCCGACGAGCTGGGCGGGTGCGCGGCGGGGTGGTGGCCGCAACCGGCCACCAGCGCCGACGCGGCTGCGAGCACGGCGAAGGTGCGCGAAAATGCCATCGGGCCATGCTTTCACGGCGGGGCGTTTCGTGCCCGGCGCCAGGGGGCATCAGCGGTACGTTGCTGATCGGGGGGCTGCAGACCCGTTCGACTGGCAGGGAGGGAGCCAGCGATGACCGGTTTCACGTTGGCCGCCGCGGTCAGCATCGCGGTGGGGTTGTCCGCCGGGGTGGCGACGACCGTCGGGATCACGCTCGCCGTGGCCGACCAGAGCCTGGTGTCGGTGCCCAGCCTGCAGCGCCCCGCGCTTCCGGTCGCGCCCTATCAGGTCGAATACGGCGACCGCTGTTTCCACGGACACTGTCTGCACTGGTGACCGGGGCCCCGGTTGGGCGGGCGCCGTTCTGCTAGGTTGGCGCTAGGTCGAAAGTCAGGACCGCAAGCCGACCCCAGGAGCCGTCGATGAACCGGATCGTTGCGCCCGCCGCAGCGAGCGTTGTGGTTGGCCTGTTGCTCGGCGCGGCCGCGATCTTCGGGATCACCTTGATGGTCCAGCAAGACACGAAGCCGCCACTTCCCGGGGGCGATCCGCAGTCGTCAGTGCTCAACCGGGTCGAGTACGGCAACCGTAGCTAGCCGGTCGCGGACAGGGGCCGGACCTCCGGTCTCATGCTCGACGGCTGGGCCGGTGTCGCGGCGGTGGTTGTGGCTGGTCGGTGCGATCGCGCTGGCCCTGACGTTCGCCCAGTCCCCGGGGCGGGTCTCCCCCGACACCAAGCTGGACCTGACCGCGAATCCGCTGCGCTTCCTGGCCCGCGCGACCAACCTGTGGAACAGCGAGCTGCCGTTCGGGCAGGCGCAGAACCAGGCCTACGGCTACCTGTTTCCGCACGGCACCTTCTTTCTGCTCGGCCACGCGCTGGGCGTGCCCGGCTGGATCACCCAGCGGCTGTGGTGGGCGCTGCTGCTCACCGTCGGCTTCTGGGGGCTGCTGCGCGTCGCCGAGGCGCTGCGGATCGGCAGCCCGGCGTCGCGGGTGATCGCCGCCGTCGCGTTCGCGCTGTCCCCGCGAGTGCTGACCACGCTCGGCTCGATCTCCTCGGAAACCCTGCCGATGATGCTGGCGCCGTGGGTCTTGCTGCCCACGATCCTGGCCCTGCGCGCCACCGGCGACCGGTCGGTGCGCGCGCTGGCCGGGCAGGCGGGCCTGGCCATCGCGCTGATGGGCGCGGTGAACGCCATCGCGACCGCGGCCGGCTGCCTGCCGGCGGTGATCTGGTGGGCATGCCACCGGCCCAACCGGTCGTGGTGGCGATACACCGGGTGGTGGCTGGTGGCGCTGGCGCTGGCCACGCTGTGGTGGGGGGTCGCGCTGATGATGCTGCGCGCCATCAGCCCGCCGTTCCTGGACTTCATCGAATCGTCCGGCGTGACGACGCAGTGGTCGTCGCTGGTCGAGATGCTGCGCGGCACCGACAGCTGGACCCCGTACGTGGCGCCGACCGCCACCGCGGGCGCTCCGCTGGTGACCGGGTCGGCGGCCATCCTGGGCACCTGTCTGGTCGCTGCGGCCGGACTCGCGGGGCTGACCCGCCCGGCGATGCCGGCGCGCGGGCGGTTGGTGACCATGCTGCTGGTCGGGGTGGTGCTGATGGCCGCCGGATACAGCGGCGGGCTGGGCTCGCCGGTGGCGCACGCGGTACAGGCCTTCCTGGACGCCGGCGGCGCCCCGCTGCGCAACGTGCACAAGCTCGGATCGGTGATCAGAATCCCGGTGGTGCTGGGCCTCGCGCAGCTGCTGGGCCGGATACCGCTGCCGGGCAGCGCGCCAATGACGGTGTGGCTGCGCGCCTTTGCGCACCCCGAGCGCGACAAACGGGTGGCGGCGGCGATCGCGGTCGTGACGGCGCTGCTGGTCAGCACGTCGCTGGCGTGGACCGGTCGGCTGGCCCCGCCGGGGACGTTCACCGCGATCCCGCAGTACTGGCACGAGGCCGCCGACTGGCTCACCGAACACAACACCGGCACACCGGCGGCCGGGCGGGTGCTCGTCGTTCCCGGGGCGCCGTTCGCCACCCAGGTGTGGGGCACCAGCCATGACGAGCCGCTGCAGGTGCTGGGCGCCAGCCCGTGGGGGGTGCGCGACTCCATTCCGTTGACCCCACCGCAGACAATCCGCGCCCTCGATTCGGTGCAGCGCCTGTTCGCCGCCGGCCGCCCCTCGGCTGGGCTGGCAGATACTCTTGTCCGGCAAGGTATTTCATATCTGGCGGTGCGCAACGACCTGGACCCCGACACGTCGCGCTCGGCACGCCCCATCCTGGTGCACCGCGCCATCGACGGGTCGCCCGGACTGCGCAAGGTCGCCCAGTTCGGCGCGCCGGTGGGCCCCGGCACCCTGGCCGGTTTCGTCGCGGACAGCGGGCTGCGGCCACGGTATCCGGCGGTCGAGATCTACCGGGTCGGCGGCGATGACGACCCTGGCACACCGTATTTCGTCGACGCCGACCGGATGACCCGGATCGACGGCGGGCCGGAGGCGCTGCTGCGCCTGGACGAACGGCGGCGGCTGCTGGGCCGGCCGCCGCTGGGCCCGGCGCTGCTGAGCGCCGACGCGCGCGCCGCGGGGCTGCCGACGAGCGCCGGGGTGACCATCACCGACACCCCGGTGGCCCGCGAGACGGATTACGGCCGGGTGGACCAACATTCGTCGGCCGTCCGGGCCCCGGGCGACGCGCGGCACACCTTCAATCGGGTGCCCGACTACCCCGTCCCCGGCGCCGATCCGGTGGCCGGCGCCTGGACCGGCGGCCGGATCACGGTATCGAGTTCGTCGTCGGATTCGACCGCCATGCCCGACGTCGCACCGGCGACCTCGCCGGCCGCCGCGATCGACGGGGATTCGGCGACCGCCTGGGTGTCCAACTCGCTGCAGGCCGCCGTCGGTCAATGGATGCGGATCGATTTCGACCACCCGGTGACCAACGCGGCGATCACGTTGACGCCCAGCGCCACCGCCGTCGGCGCCCAGGTGCGTCGCATCCTGATCGAAACCGCCACCGGCAGCACCACTTTGCGCTTCGACGAGCCGGGCAAGCCGCTGGCCGCGGCACTCCCCTACGGCGAGACGCCGTGGGTGCGGATCACCGCGGCGGGCACCGACGACGGTTCGGCCGGGGTGCAGTTCGGCATCACCGACCTGACGGTCACCCAGTACGACGCGTCCGGGTTCGCCCACCAGGTCGACCTGCGACACACCGTGCGGGTGCCGGGGCCGCCGGCGGGCACGCCGGTCGCGGGCTGGGACCTGGGATCGGAGCTGCTGGGCAGGCCCGGCTGCGCCCGCGCGCCCGACGCCGTGCGCTGCGCGCCGTCGATGGCCCTGGCCCCGGAGGAACCGGTCAACTTCAGCCGGACGCTGACCGTGCCGACGCCGATGACGGTCACCCCGGCGGTGTGGGTGCGGCCGCGGCAGGGCCCCAAGCTCGCCGACCTGATCGCCGAGCCGAATACCACTGTAGCTCATGGTGATTCGGACACAGTGGACGTCCTCGGTTCGGCCTACGCGGCGACGGACGGCGACCCGGCAACCGCGTGGACGGCGCCCCAGCGGGTGGTGCAGCACAAGACCCCGCCCACCCTGACGCTCACCCTGCCACGGCCCACCGAGGTCACCGGCGTGCGGCTGACTCCCGGCCAATCGGTGCTGCCCGTGCATCCGACGATGGTGGCCGTCAACCTGGGCGACGGGCCGCAAGTGGCCGCGGTGAAAGCCGACGGGACGCAATCGATTCCGGTCAAACCCCGGGTGACCGACACCGTGACCGTCAGCCTGCTGAACTGGGCGGACGTCATCGACCGCAACGCATTGGGTTTCGACCAACTCAAGCCGCCCGGGCTGGCCGAAATCGCGGCGCTGGGCGCCGACGGCAACCCGATCGCGGCACCCGACCCCGGCCGCAACCGCGCCCGGGAGGTCACCGTCGGCTGCGAGCGCGGACCCGTCATCGCGGTCGCGGGCCGGTTCGTGCACACCGCGATTCACACCACGGTTGGGGCGATCCTGGATGACGCTCCCATCGCGGCGGTGCCGTGCGAACACGACCCGATCGAGCTGCCCGCGGGTCAACAGGAATTGCTGATCAGCCCAGGCGCTCAGTTCGTGGTGGACGGGGCCCAGCTGTCCGCCCCCGTCCCCGCCGAAGCCGCACGGCCCGTTCGGGTTTCGTCATGGCGGGGATGGGGCCCGGATCGCCGCGAGGTGCAGGCACCGGCCTCGACCACCTCCCGCGTGCTGGTCGTCCCGGAAAGCATCAACCCCGGTTGGGTGGCGCGCACCAGCACCGGGACACGCCTGACGCCGATCTCCATCAACGGGTGGCAGCAGGGCTGGGTGGTGCCCGCGGGCGACCCCGGGACCATCACGCTGACGTTCGCCTCCAACTCGCTCTACCGGGCGGGCCTGGCCGTGGGGCTGTCCCTGCTGCCGCTGCTGGCGCTGCTGGCGCTCTGGCGCACCCGGAGAAAGGGCGTCGACGACACGGCCGAGCCCGCGCGACCGTGGCGGCGCGGCGTGTGGGCGGCCGTCCCCGTGCTGGCCGCCGCGGCGGTGATCGCGGGCGTGGGCGGCGTGGCGGTGATGGGGGTGGCCCTGGCCCTGCGGTACGCGTTGGACCAGCGGCGCTGGGAGCACCTCAGCGTGGTGTGCGGCGCCGGCGGGCTGATCCTGGCGGGGGCGGCGCTGTCGCGCCAGCCCTGGCGGTCGGCCGACGGCTACGCCGGCCACTCCGCGAGTGTCCAGGCACTGGCCCTGATTTCGCTTGCGGTGCTTGCCGCTTCGGTCGTGACCGCACCGCGTCGGCGGACCGCTCGGGCCGACGGGCCGCGCGACGAATAGTCGGCCGGGCTATTGGCTACCCGTTTACCGGCTGATTGACTGGATACGCGGGTTGGCGTAACCGCCATTGACCGAGGAGCTAGCGCCATGGACTGGTTTTCCGCACCCCAATATTGGGTGGGCAGACTGGTGCTCGAGCGCGGCGCCGCGGCGATCTATCTGCTCGGGTTCGTTGCGGCCGCGGTCCAGTTCCGCGCGCTCATCGGTGAGCGGGGCATCCTGCCCATTCCGCAGTTTCTGGCGCGCCAATCGTTTTGGCGCACGCCGAGCCTGTTTCATTTGCGCTATTCCGATCGGTTGTTTGCGGCCGTCGCCTGGTTCGGAGCGGCGTTGTCGGCGGCCGTCGTCGCCGGGGCCGCCGACGCGATGCCGCTGTGGGCCGCGATGGCGATGTGGCTGACGCTGTGGGTGTTCTATCTGTCGATCGTGAACGTGGGGCAGACCTGGTACTCGTTCGGCTGGGAATCACTGTTGCTCGAAACCGGCTTTCTGATGATCTTTTTGGGCAACCACGACGTGGCACCTCCTGTCCTGACGTTGTGGATGGTTCGGCTGCTGTTGTTCCGTGTGGAATTCGGCGCGGGACTGATCAAGATGCGCGGCGACCCGTGCTGGCGTGACCTGACGTGTTTGTACTATCACCATGAGACGCAACCGATGCCGGGCCCGTTGAGCTGGTTTTTTCACCATCTCCCCAAGCCGCTGCACCGGATTGAGGTGGCGGGCAACCATTTCGCGCAGCTGATCGTGCCGTTCGGACTGTTCGCGCCGCAGCCGGTGGCCGGCGTGGCCGCCGCGATCATCGTCGTCACCCAGCTGTGGCTGGTCGCCTCGGGTAATTTCGCGTGGCTCAACTGGGTGACCATCGTGCTGGCGTTCAGCGCCATCGACGACGCGTCGGTCGCGGCGGTGCTGTCCACGAGCCTGGCCCCGGCGCATCCGGGTCCGACGCCGCTGTGGTTCATCGGCCTGGTCGTCGCGATCGCCGCGGCCGTGCTGTTCATGAGCTACTGGCCGCTGGCGAACATGCTGTCCTCGCGGCAGCGAATGAACATGTCTTTCAACTCGTTCCACTTGGTCAACACCTACGGCGCCTTCGGCAGCATCGGGCGGATCCGCCGCGAGGTGGTGATCGAGGGTACCGACGACGCGGTCGTCACCGCCCGCACCGTCTGGAAGGAATACGAATTCAAGGGCAAGCCGGGCGCGCTGCGCCGGCTGCCGCGACAGTGGGCCCCCTATCATCTGCGCCTGGACTGGCTGATGTGGTTCGCCGCAATCTCGCCGGGCTACGCGCAGCCGTGGTTGCGGCCGTTCTTGCAGCGGCTGCTGGAAAACGATCGACCCACGCTGCGGTTGTTGCGGCACAACCCCTTCCCGGATGCACCGCCGAAGTTTGTGCGGGCGCAGCTCTACCAGTACCGCTTCACCACGCCGGCCGAGCTGCGTCGTGATCGGGCCTGGTGGCATCGCGTCCTGATCGGCGGATACGTGCCGCCGATGAGTCTGCCGCGGGCGACCACCGCCACTTGAGGCCGAGAAACGGGTGTCCCGGCGCGGTTCCGTTCACCACAATTCAAACCCTGGTCAGCCCAACCGATCCGCCATAGCCTCGCCTGGCACTGCGCCGCAGTTCTTGCCGGCGCGAATCGCACGTGTCGAACCGCTACGAGGATACGCAACCTGTGAGTCTGTCCAGCACTGCGCTTTTGGCCCGCACCGGCCGACCTTCGGTACCGCACCGAACCGCTCGATCAACCCGGTGTCCGAGTCGGCGGAGTCCGATGTCGGCGCGGCGCTATGCCGCGGTCCTGCTGGCCGGCCTCGCGCTGCTGTTGCCGGCGTGCGTCTCCCGCCAACACGCCGCCGGCCCCGGTCAGGTGCCGACGCAAGTCCCGCTGTCCCAGCTGGCCGACCTCACGCTGAAGGTCGGCGATCAAAAGAGCGTGGCCACCGAAGCCATGCTGCGCGCCGCCGGCCAACTGCAGGGCCTTGCGTACCGGATCGACTTCTCGACCTTCACCTCCGGGCCTCCGATGGTCGAAGCCGCCGCCGCGGGCAAGATCGATTTCGCCATCACCGGTGACACCCCACCGATCTTCGGCGCGGTCGCCAACGCCCGCATCAAGGTGGTGTCCGCCTACGACGGCGGCGGTCCCGGCGACCAGATCCTGGTCCACACCGATTCGACCATCCGGTCGGTCCCCGACCTGCGCGGCAAGACGATCGCGCTCGCCAAGGGCAGCTCAGCGCACGCCAATGTGCTCGACCAGCTGGATAAGGCCGGTCTCAAACCGGCCGATGTCCACCTCGTGTTCCTACAGCCCGCCGACGCCCTGTCCGGATTTCGTAACGGTCAGGTCGACGCCTGGGCGGTGTGGGATCCCTATACCGCCCAGGCCGAACAGCAGCTCCCGGTGCGCGGCCTGGTCACACGCAAGCACAAGTACTCGTTTGGCATCGCCTCCGACAAGGCACTGGCCGACGCGAAGACCAACACGGCCCTGGGGGATCTGCTGACGCGATACGCCCGAGCCGCGGCATGGGCTCGCGAGCACCCGCAGGAGTGGGCCGCCGAGTACGCCAAGTCCGCCGGCGTCGACCCCGCCGTCGCCGCCGTCGCGCAAGGCCGCACGCTGCGCCAGCCGATCCCGCTGGACGACACCGTGGTGGGCGCCGAGCAACGGCTCACCGATCTGTTCGCGGCCGCCGGCCAGATCCAGTCCGCGCCGCATTTCGGCGACTGGGTAGATCGTCGCTTCAACGCCACGGCGGCGACTCACTAATCCGCTAAGGGCTGTCGCTCCGAGGTCCGCGGACCGCGGCTACTTCCGGTAGGACAGCGCCCCGGTACCCGCGAGCTTGCCGCCTTCGACGATCAGGTAGTCGGGGCGGATCGGCGTGCCGGCGAACCAGCTTTCCAGGATTTCCCTGGTGCCGGCCGCGTAGCGCGCCTGCGCGGACAATGTGGTGCCCGAAACATGCGGTGTCATGGCGTTATTCGGCATCGTCCGCCAGGGGTGGTCGGGTGGCGGCGGCTGCGGATACCACACGTCCCCGGCGTAGCCGGCCAGCTGACCGGACCGCAGCGCGTCGGCGATGGCCTCCGGGACGGTCTCCTCGGCGCGGGCCGTGTTGACGATGTAGGAGCCCCACCGCATCGTCGAAATCAGCTTCTCGTCGAACATCCTGCGGGTGTCGTCGTAGAGCGGCGAGTGGATGGACACCACGTCGACCGCCCGCACCAGCGATTCGACCGTGGGGTGAAACGTCACGTTGAGTCGTTTCTCGGCTTCCGGCGCCAGCCGGCGGGTGTCGGTGTAGTGCAGGTTGACGTCGAACGGTGCCAGCCGGCGCAACACCGCACGCCCGATCCGCCCGGCGGCGATCACTCCGACGTCCATCCCCTCCAGGTCGTAGGCGCGTGCGGCGCAATCGGCGATGTTCCAGCCGCCGTCGGTCGCCCACCGGTGCGACGGCACGAAATTGCGGACCAGCGCCAGGATCTGCATCACCGTGTGCTCGGCGACGCTGATGCTGTTGCTGTACGTCACCTCGGCCACGGTGATCCCGCGCGCTTGCGCCGCGTCCAGATCAACGTGGTCCGAGCCGATGCCGGCGGTCAGGGCCAACTTGAGGTTGGGCGCCTTGGCGATGCGCTCCATGGTCAGGTAGGCCGGCCAAAACGGTTGCGATATCACGATTTCCGCATCGGCCAGCTCGCGCTCGAATTCCGAATCGGGGCCGTCCTTGTCCGAGGTCACCACCAATTCGTGCCCGGCGTCTTGGAAGAACTTGCGCAGCCCCAAAGCGCCCGAGACACAGCCGAGCAGCTCGCCGGGAGTGAAGTCGAGCGTCGACGGGGTCGGCACGGTGCTGCCGTCGGGGTATCCCTGGATCGCCGGGACGCTGTCGCGCGCGTAGTGCGGCGGGTACCCGTCGACGGGATCGGGGTAGAGCACCATCACACACTTGGCCATCGAGTTCTCCTTCAGCCGGCGGTCAGGCCCAGTCTCAGACGGCGACCGCGCGGTTGTCCAAGACGCGATTCCGACCGGCCGATAGGCGGCGCCGATCAGCGCCGCTAGGACGGCTCGCTGAGCGTCGCGCCGATGCGGGCCTCGCGCGCGGTGCGGCGCAGCGCGCGGGTCAGCAACGAGCCCGGCTCGGCCCGGTTGGTGACCAGCGCTATCAACGCGGTGACCGACGGGCGCCGCAACGCCAGCACGCTGACCCCGGCGGGCACGCCCAGGGTGTGAATCCACGGTTGCGGCACGATGCTCGCCCACCGGCCGGTGCGGACGTGCGCGAACAGCGCTGCCACGGAATCGGTTTCCAGCCGCGGGGTCACCTGCAGGCCATGGGTGGCCAGCGCGTCGTCGATGAGCCGGCGCCCCCGCATGCCCTGCGTCAGCAGGCACAGCGGCAACTGCACGGCGTCCGACCACGTCATGTTTTTCGCTTCCCCTCCAAGGAGTTCGGCGGCGGCGATGAGCACCGGCTGCTCGTGATACAGCGGGGTGACCAGCAGGTCGGCCGTGTCCTGTTGGTCCGGATACAGGATGCCCGCGTCCAGTTCGAACCTGCGGACGCGTTCCACGATGCCGGCCGAGCGCAGGTTGACCTCGAGCTGAACCCGGACCAACGGATGCGCCGCGCAGAACGGATCCGTCAGCAACGCAACGGTAGTCGACGCGGCCGGTACCACCCCGA
>NZ_LZLU01000276.1:0-40700 GCF_001673415.1 Mycobacterium sp. 1165196.3
AACGGGCTGTCGCACCTCATCATTCGCGTATGCGGGCTGAACGAAACCGGTGGCTTCGGCCGAAACGCCGACAACGCCGCGGCGTAAATCGCGCCCACCGACCGCGGCCCGGACGCTAGGGTGCCAGGCATGCCGGTCGCACCGAATGCCTCGAGGTTTGTCCGCCGATCGATCGCCGCGGTCGCGGCCGGCCTGACCATCGCCGCGGTGTCGGCGTGCGACAAGCACAACGCGCCGCAGCCCGGGGCCAACCCCCGTCAGGTCACGGTCGTCGGCACCGGCCAGGTCCAGGGCGTCCCGGACACCCTGACCGCCGACGTGGGCATCGAATTCACCGCACCCGACGTCACCACCGCGATGAACCAGACCAACGACCGGCAACAGGCGGTGATCAACGCACTGACCGCCGCCGGCATCGACCGTAAGGACATCAGCACCACCGAGGTCACCCTGTCCCCCGAATACAACAACCCGGAGCCCAGCGGCACCGCCGCCATCACCGCCTACCGCGCCACCAACGCCATCGCCGTCAAGATCCACCCGGCTGACGCCGCGTCGCGGCTGCTGGCCCTCATCGTCGGCACCGGCGGCGATGCCACCCGGATCAAGTCGGTTCGTTATTCCATCGCCGACGATTCGCAACTGGTGAAGGACGCCCGGTCCCGCGCGTTCAACGACGCCAAGAACCGCGCCGAGCAGTACGCCCAGCTGTCCGGGCTTCGGCTGGGCCGGGTGCTGTCCATCTCGGAGGCCACCGGTGCCACCCCACCGCCGGTCGGGGCGCCGCGGGCCATGCCGTCCATGGTTCCGCTGGAGCCCGGCCAGCAAACGGTGAACTTCTCGGTGACCGCGGTGTGGGAGTTGGACTAGCGGCGGTCGCGGCTACTGCTGGTAGACCCTGGGGTCCAGCGTGCCGATGTAGGACAGGTCCCGGTAGCGCTCGTCGTAGTCGAGGCCGTAGCCCACGACGAAGTCGTTGGGGATGTCGAAGCCCACGTAGGCGATGTCCACGTGCGCGCCCTGCGCGTCGGGCTTGCGCAGCAGCGTGCACACCCGCAGCGACCGCGGGTGCCGCGTCTTGAGGTTGCGCAACAGCCAGGACAGGGTGAGTCCCGAGTCCACGACGTCCTCGACGATCAGCACGTCGCGGCCCTCGATATCGCGGTCCAGGTCCTTTAGGATCCGCACCACCCCCGAGGAGGACGTCGACGACCCGTACGAGCTGACGGCCATGAATTCGAACTGGGTGGGCAGCGGGATCGCCCGGGCCAGGTCGGTGACAAAGATCACAGCACCCTTGAGCACCGTGATCAGTAGCAGGTCCTGACCGGTCTGCGTCGCGGCGTCGCGGTAGCTCTCGCCGATTTCGTGGCCGAGTTCGGCGATTCGCGCCTGAATTTGCGCCGACGTAAGCAGGACAGACTTGATATCCCCGGGGTAAAGCTCCGCGGGCTGAGCGGGGGTGATCGCCGAGGAGATCTGGGCCACGCCCACAGAGTGCCACGACGGCGGGCGAATAACCAACGGCAGCCCCGACATTGCGGTTAACGGACCGGCTCGCGCCACAGCGTCAGCAGGCCGTCGCGGCGGCCCGCGAACAATCTCTCGCCAGGCGACGACGACCCCACCGCCACCCCACCCTGCCCGCGCCAGCGGGTGACCAGGCCGTCGACCGCCCGGATTTGCTTGTCGGTCAGGCCGGTTGCGCCGCCGGCCAGCAGCCACGCCCGGATCACCCGGCGCCGCACGGGGGCGTCCAGCGCCGCCAGCGCCTGCACCCGCAGGCCGGCGTCCGCGCGGGCCCCCGGCAGCGCCCGGGCGGCCAGCGTGTCGAGCAGCTCGGAGTCCTCCCGCAACGCGGTCGCGGTGCGGGCCAGCGCCTCGGCCACGCCGCCGCCGAGCACGTCTTCCAGCAGCGGCAGCACCTCGGTGCGCAGCCGGGTCCGGGTGAAGCGGCGGTCGGTGTTGTGCGGATCCTCCCAGGGCGTCAGGCCCAGCTCCCGGCACGCGGCGTGCGTCACCGCCCGGCGCACCGCCAACAGGGGCCGGCACCACGGCGGATCGTAGGGACGCATCCCGGCGATCGAGCGCACCCCGGACCCGCGGCCCAGGCCCAGCAACACCGTCTCGGCTTGGTCGTCGAGCGTGTGACCTAGCAGCACCGGGCCGCTGTGCTGGGCGCTCAACGCGGCGTAGCGGGCGGCGCGTGCCGCCGCCTCGGGACCGCCCTGGTTGCCCACCCGGACCCGAACCACTTGGGCCGCAACGCATCCCAATGCCAGGGCCTGAGCCCGCGCGGTGGCGGCGACGGCGGCCGAGTCGGGTTGCAGCCCGTGGTCGACGACCACCGCCGTGGTGGGCCGCAGCCGGGCGGCCACAGCGGTGAGGGCCAGGGAATCGGGTCCGCCGGACAGCGCCACGCACCACGGATCGTCGGTGGCGAGGTGGGTCTTGGCGAACGCCTCGACAGCCGCACGCAGCTGTTCTACAGCACCCTGTCGATCCATCGCTGGGGTTCTTCGATCTCGATGGGCAGCGGGAGCGTCTCGGGGCCGGTCCAGATGGCGTTGAACCGGGCCATGCCCACCTGGCCCACCACGTGGTCGACGAACGCCTTGCCGCGGGTGTACTGGCTGAGCTTGGCGTCGAGTCCCAGCAGCGCGCGCAACAACCGCTGCAGTGGCGGTTGCTTGCGGTGGCGGCGCTCGTCGAACCGGCGGCGGATGGTGGCCACCGACGGCACCGCCATCGGCCCGACGGCGTCCATGACGTGGTCGGCGTGGCCCTCCAGCAGGGTGCCGAGCACCAGCAGCCGGTCCAGCGCCTGCCGTTGCGGTTCGGACTGCACCGCGCGCACCAGGCCGAGGATCCCCGCCGAGTTGGCGTCGGATTCCGGGGCCCCGCTGCCGCGGTTGCGGGCGTATTCGGCCAGCCGGCCGATCACCTGCCCCATGTCCTCCCCGGCGTCGCGGGTCAACAGGCCAAGCGCTTGCGACATGTAATCGGGCAGCCACGGGTTGGCGGTGAACTGCACGCGATGGGTCACCTCGTGCAGGCACACCCACAGCCGGAAGTCGGACGGCTCGATGCGAAGCTGCCGCTCGACGGCGAGGACGTTGGGATACACCAGCAGCAGACAGCCGGTCCGGGCGCCGTCAGCGGCGGCGAACGGGTCGTATTGGCCGAGGATCCCCGAGGAGACGTAAGCCAGGACGGCGCCCGTCTGCGCGCCGGTGACGCGGCCGGTGAAAAAGCCGCGCGGTTTCTCGGCGCCGTTCATCATCACCCGCATCGACTCGGTGGCCGCGGCGATCCAATCGGGGCGGTCGACGATGCGGGCGGCCGGCACATGGCCCCTGTCAAAGCCGTCGGTGATCAGGCCGGTGACGTCACGCACCAGCGGTTCGGCCTTGACCGACGAGGTGGCGAGTTCGTCGATCACCTGGCGGCGGGTGTAGTCGCTGGACGGCGGGCCGGGCCTGGCCAGCCGCCGACCCACCGTGGCCGCGAACCGCCAGTCGACCGCGGTGCCCAGCGTCAGCTCCGACGCCGGCGTCATGAGCACCCACAGGACCACAGCCGGGTCGCCAGCGCGTCCATCACGTTGCGGCCGTTCGGGCCGGCGTTGTTGGAGATGAACGCGAAGGTGAGCACCCGGCCGCTGCGGTCGGTGAGCACCCCGGCCAGCGCGTTGATGCCGGTCAGGGAGCCGGTTTTGGCCCGCAGCCAGCCCGCCGGCCCCTGGGCCGTGGAGGCGTCGGTGAAGCGATCGGCCAGCGTCCCGCTACCGGCGGCGATGGGGAGCAGGTCCAGCAGCGCCCGCAGCGACGGCTGGTCGGGCCCGGCCGCCGCCTGCAGCACGCCGTCGAGCGTCTTGGCCGTCAACCGGTCGTCGACCGAGAGTCCACTGGAATCCAGCAGCACCACGCCCGCGGTGTCGACGTGGGCGGTGGTCAGCCGGTTGGTCACCGCGTCGGCGGCGCCGGCGAAGCTGCGCGGCCGGTTGATCGCCGCCGCCACCTCGCGGGCGATGCTCTCGGCCAGCACGTTGTCGGAGTGGTCCATCATCTCGGACAGCCGCTGGACCAGCGGCGCCGACTGCACCACCGCCAGCTGCCGGGCTCCCGACGGCGCGGTGGCGATCGTCACCGCGTTGGGGTCCAGGCCCAGCGCCTTGGCCAGCTCCCGGCCGGCGTCCAGGGCCGGGGTGCGGGACCGCCGCGAGTTGACCGTGCTCGGCTGGATGCGTCCGGCGTCGATCATCACCGACTCGATCGGCGCGATGTCGCCGTTGTCGACGTCGGCGAGGTCCCAACCCTGCGCCATCGTCGGCCCGCTGAACGCCGAGGTGTCCACCTGCACCGCGGTCGGCGTCACGCCGCTGCGCCGGATCTGCTCGACGAGGTCGCTGATCCGCGCCGATCCCCGGTACCAGGTGGGCACGTCGGGCGGCGCCGCCGACAACGCCGGATCGCCCGCTCCCACCAGCACGACGGGGCCCTGGGCGTTCTGGCTGCCCGCCACCACCCGGGTGCTGATCCGCGCCTGGCGGTCCAGCGTCAGCAACGCCGCGGCCGCGGTGAGCACCTTATTGGTGGACGCGGGCACCAGCGGCAGGTCGTCGGCCACCTGCCACAGCTCTTTCCCGGTGATGGCGTCGGTGACCCGGCCGCCGAGGCGGCCCAGGTTGGGGTCGCCCGCCACCGGCGCCAGCATGGCGGCCACACCGGGTCCGCTGGGCAGCTCGGCGGTGTCGCTCACCGGGACCATGCCCGGCTTCACCGTCGGCGCGTGCGGCGGCGGGATCGGGGCATGCGCGCTGTTGGCGCCGTGCCCGGCCGTGGTGAAAAACGCTGCCGCCACCACGACGGCGACGACAAACGCCAGCACGCCCAACCCGATGAACACTGGGGTGGATTTTTGCCAGCGAGTACGGGCCATGACTCTCCTGACTGTCTGCGACCCATTCTGCCGAATCGGCGCCGATGCGCTCGACTAGGGTGTAGCAGAGCAAAATTGGCCTGCCTAATCAGACAAGGAGCCGACGCGGTGGAATTCGACGTGACCATCGAGATTCAAAAAGGCCAGCGGAACAAGTACGAGGTCGACCACGAGACCGGTCGGCTACGTCTGGACCGCTACCTCTACACCGCGATGGCCTACCCGACCGACTACGGCTTCATCGAGGACACCCTTGGCGAGGACGGCGACCCGTTGGACGCGATGGTGCTGCTGCCGCAGTCGGTGTTCCCCGGCGTGATCGTGGAGGCCCGCCCGGTGGGGATGTTCCGGATGACCGACGAAAAGGGCGGCGACGACAAGGTTTTGTGCGTGCCGGCCGGCGACCACCGCTGGGACCACATCCAGGACATCGGCGACGTTCCCGAGTTCGAGCTGGACGTGATCAAGCACTTCTTCGTGCACTACAAGGACCTGGAGCCGGGCAAGTTCGTCAAGGCCGCGGACTGGGTCGGCCGCGAGGACGCCGAGGCGGAGATCCAGCGCTCGATCGAGCGGTTCAAGGCCCAGGGGCACTGACGCGCGGAGGCGCGCACTGGTCACGCTGGGCGCGGGCGACGCGCCGATTGCGCAGGATGCTCCAGCCCAGCGCGGCCGCGATGAACACCACCCCGACCGAGCCGGTGACCGCCTCGGGCACCTCAAACCGCGGCTCGATCGAGGCCAGCATGATCACCGCCAGCGCCCCGATCGCCCAGTGCGCGCCGTGTTCCAGGTACACGTACCGGCCCAGCGCTTCCTGACGAACCAGGTAGATGGTGATCGACCGGACGAACATCGAGCCCACCAGGCCCAGCCCGAGCGCGATGACGACGGGGTCCGAGGTGATGGCGAACGCGCCGGTGACACCGTCGAATGAGAAGGCGGCGTCGAGGACTTCCAGGTAGAGGAACAGCGTGAGGCCGGCCCAGCCGGTCGCGGGTTTGGGGGCGGCGCCGGCCTCGGGGTCGGACGGCCGAAAGGCTCGGCTCAATCCGTTCACCACCAGGTAGGTCACCATGCCCAGCAGCCCGGCGGTCAGCACCGTCGCCGCCTCGTCCCCCGAGTGCGTCAGCCGCGTGCCCACCGTGACCAGCGCCAGTCCGGTGACCACCAGCGACACCTGCCCCAGCCGGCCGATGCGTGCGAACGGGATCTCAATCCACTTGAGCCACTTGATGTCTCGGTCATAAAACAGGAAATCCAGGAACAGCATCAACAGGAAGATTCCGCCGAACGCCGCGATCTGCGGGTGAGCCGCGATGACGAGCTTTTCGTAGCTGGGCGACCCGTCCGTGAACTCCAGCGCGCCGTGCGGCGGTGCATGCAGCGCCAACGACATCGCCCGCACCGGGTCCAGGCCCGCGGTCGCCCACACGATGAGCAGCGGGAAGAGCAGCCGCATGCCGAACACGGCGACGAGGATCCCGATGGTCAGGAACATCCGCTGCCAGAAGCGGCTCATCCGCTTCAGGATCGAGGCGTTGATGATCGCGTTGTCGAACGACAACGACACCTCGAGGGCGGCCAGCACCAGCAGCAGGTAAAGACCCTTGAAGCCGCCGTAGGCGTATCCGAGGCCGAGTGCCGCCGCGGTGACCAACAGCGAGACCCCGAAGGTGCGCAAAGCGGACATGGATCCTTTCCGGCCGCCGCCCACACTAGCGAACCGGATCGTCGCGGCCGGCGTCCGCTGCGGGCCGCATAGAATTTTCAAATTGTGGCGAAACATCGGGGCAGTCGGCCGAAAGCGCCGCCGCCCCGATGACCGAGATCAGCGCCTCGCAGGGGCCGGTGGCGCGCGGCAGCATGGCCAGGGTCGGCACCGCCACCGCCGTGACCGCGCTGTGCGGTTACGCGGTGATCTACCTGGCCGCTCGTGACCTGGCGCCGAGCGGCTTTTCGATATTCGGGGTGTTCTGGGGGGCGTTCGGGCTGGTCACCGGCGCCGCCAATGGCCTGCTGCAGGAGACCACCCGCGAGGTCCGCTCCACCCCCTATGTCAGCGACCTGGCCGCGCTGCCGGTGCCCGGCGAACCGCGCACCCACCCGATGCGGGTCGCCATGCTGGTGGGCGTGGCCGCGGCCGTCGTGATCGCCGGCAGTTCGCCGTTGTGGAGCGGGCGGGTGTTCGTCGAGGCGCGGCTGCTGTCGGTGGCGCTGCTGTCGGTCGGCCTGGCCGGATTCTGCGTGCACGCCACCCTGCTGGGCATGCTGGCCGGCACCAACCAGTGGACCCGCTACGGCGCGCTCATGGTGACCGACGCCGTCATCCGGGTGGCGGTGGCCGCGGCCACCGTGGCGCTCGGGTGGCGGTTGGTCGGCTTCCTGTGGGCGACGGTGGCGGGGGCGGTCGCCTGGCTGATCTTGCTGGTGGCCTCGCCGGCCACCAGGGCCACCGCCCGGCTGCTCACCCCGGGCGGGACGGCGACCTTCCTACGGGGCGCGGCACATTCGATCACCGCGGCCGGCGCCAGCGCCATCCTGGTGATGGGATTTCCGGTGCTGCTGAAGCTGACCAGCGCCGAGCTCGGCGCGCAGGGCGGGGTGATCATCCTGGCCGTCACGCTGACCCGCGCGCCGCTGCTGGTGCCGCTGACGGCCATGCAGGGCAACCTGATTGCGCATTTCGTCGACGAGCGCAGCGATCGGATTCGCGCGCTGCTCGCCCCGGCCGCGATCGTCGGGGCGATCGGCGCGGTCGGCGTGGCGGCCGCGGGCGTGCTGGGCCCCTGGCTGTTGCGGGTGGCCTTCGGGCCGCAGTACCACGCCAGCAGCGCGCTGCTGGCGTGGCTGACCGCGGCGGCGGTGGCGATCGCCATGCTGACGCTGACCGGGGCTGCCGCGGTGGCCGCCGCGCTGCACCGGGCCTACTCGCTGGGCTGGGTGAGCGCCACGGTCGCCTCGGGGCTGCTCCTGTTGCTGCCGTTGTCCCTGCAGACCCGGACCGTGGTCGGGTTGCTGTGCGGCCCGGTGGTGGGCATCGGCGTCCATCTGGTGGCGCTGTCGCGCGCCGCGCGCTCTACCGGCTGATTCGGCCTGCACCAGCGTGTACCTTGTGGGCTTAGATGGGTACTGAAACGCATTATTCGGTCGTCTGGGTCGTCATTCCCGCCTTCAACGAAGCAGCTGTCATCGGCGAGGTGGTGGCCGATGTGCGCTCGGTATTCGACAACGTCGTCTGCGTGGACGACGGCAGCGCCGACGACACCGGTGAGATCGCCCGGCGGGCCGGGGCTCACCTGGTGCGCCACCCGATCAACCTCGGGCAGGGCGCGGCCATCCAGACCGGCGTGGAGTACGCCCGCAGGCAGCCGGGCGCCCAGATCTTCGCCACGTTCGATGCCGACGGCCAGCACCGCGTCAAGGACCTGGCGACCATGGTCGACCGGTTGCGCGCCGGGGACGTCGACGTCGTGATCGGCACCCGGTTCGGCACGCAGCGGGGGGCCCGGCCGCCGCTGGTGAAACGGATCGTGCTGCAGACCGCCGCGCGGCTGAGCCGGCGCGGCCGCCGACTTGGCCTGACCGACACCAACAACGGGCTGCGGGTGTTCAACAAGAAGGTCGCCGACGGGCTGGACATCACCATGAGCGGCATGAGCCACGCCAACGAATTCGTCATGCTGATCGACGAAAACCATTGGCGCGTCGCCGAAGAGCCGATCGAGGTGCTCTACACCGAGTACTCGAGGTCCAAGGGGCAGCCCCTGCTCAACGGTGTCAACATCATTTTCGACGGATTCCTGCGAGGGAGGACTCCATGAACTGGATTCAGGTGCTGCTGATCGGGTCGATCGTCGCGCTGCTGGTCTATCTGCTGCGCTCGCGGCGCAATTCGCGGTCAAAGGCCTGGGTGAAGGTCGGCTACGTGGTGTTCGTGCTGGGCGGCATCTATGCGGTGCTGCGCCCCGACGACACCACGGTGGTGGCCCAGTGGTTCGGGGTGCGCCGCGGCACCGACCTGATGCTCTACGCGCTGATCATGGCGTTCTGTTTCACCACGCTCAGCACGTACATGCGGTTCAAGGACTTGGAGCTGCGCTACGCGCGGCTGGCCCGTGCGGTGGCCCTGGAATCCGCGCAGGCTCCCGAGACGAGCTAGCGGGCCTGCGCCCGGCGGAAGTACTCCACGGTGCGGGCCACCCCGTCGGACAGCTCGACCTTCGGCTTCCACCCCAAAACCTCTGCGGCAGAAGCAATGTCGAGGCAGGACCGCTTGAGGTCACCCAGCCGCGGCGGCGCGAACTCCGGGTCGTCGGGCGCCCCGACGGCGGCCGCCACCGCCGAATGCAGTTGGCGGTCTGAGGTTTCGATGCCGGTGCCGACGTTGAAGCGCTGCCCGCCGCCGGCGTCACCGGAGGCCTTGACGAAGGCGTCCACGACGTCGTCGACGAAGACGTAGTCGCGGGTGTTGCCGCCGTCGCCGAAAACCTTGGTGGGCTTGCCCGATAGCAGCGCCTGGGCGAAGATCGCCACCACCCCGGCCTCACCGTGCGGATCCTGGCGCGGCCCATAGACATTGGCCGGCGCGATGTGCGAGCAGTCCAGGCCGTACAGGTGCCGGAAGGTGTTCAGGTAGATCTCGCCCGCCACCTTGCCCGCGGCATACGGCGACGCCGGGTCGGTCGGCACGCTCTCGGGAGTCGGGTAGCGCGGCGGGATGCCGTAGATGGACCCGCCCGAGGAGGTGTGCACGATCTTGCGCACCTGCGCCCGGCGAGCGGCCTCGGCCAGGCGCACGGTGCCGATCACGTTGACCGACGCGTCGAACTGCGGGTCGGCCACCGAGTGCCGCACGTCGATCTGGGCCGCCAGGTGGAACACCACCTCCGGGCGGTGCTCGTCGAGGATTGCCTGCAGGTCGGCGGTCACGATGTCGGCCTCGACGAAGACGTGGGCCGGGTCGTCGGCCAGATGCTCGAGGTTGGTCGCGCGGCCCGAGGCGAAGTTGTCCAGCCCCACCACCGCATGACCGTCGGCTAACAGACGGTCGACTAGCGTCGAGCCGATGAATCCGGCTGCCCCGGTAACCAGTGCACGCACCGGCCCACCATACATAGCGGTCGTGGCGGTCGCGCTCATCGCGGTGCAGCTGGCCGTGCGCGCGGTGCTGGCCTTCGGCGGCTACTTCTACTGGGACGACCTGATCCTCATCGGCAAGGCCGGCACCCACCACCTGCTGGCGCCGTCGTACCTGTTCGACGACCACGACGGGCACGTCATGCCCGGGGCATTTCTGCTCGCGGGCACCATCATCCGGCTCGCGCCACTGGACTGGACCTGGCCGGCGGTCAGCCTGCTGGTGCTGCAACTGCTGGCCTCGCTGGCGTTGTTGCGCGCGCTGCACGTCATCTTGGGTTGGCGGCCGGTGCTGCTGATCCCGTTGACGTTCGGGTTGTTCATCCCGTTGGCGGTGCCCGGCTTCGCGTGGTGGGCGGCCGCGCTTAATTCGCTGCCGATGCTGGCCGCGCTGGCCTGGGTGAGCGCCGACGCCGTCGCGCTGGTGCGCACCGGCAAACAGCGCTACGCGGTGACCGGCGTGCTGGTCTACCTCGGTGGGCTGTTGTTCTTCGAGAAGGCCGCGGTGATCCCGTTCGTCGCGTTCGCGGTGGCCGCGCTGCTGCGGCACGTGACCGGCGATCGCAGCCTGGGATCGGCGGTGGCGACGGTGTGGCGGGCCGGCCTGCGATTGTGGATCGCCGCGCTGGCGCTCACCGCCGCCTGGATCGCGCTCTATCTGGCCGTGGTCAATCAGCAGCGGTGGAGTTCGGACCTGTCGATGACGGGCCGGCTGCTGGCACGGTCGATCACGCACGGCATCGTGCCGGGGCTGGCCGGCGGGCCGTGGCACTGGGACCGTTGGGCGCCCGCCTCGCCCTGGGCCACGCCCCCGCCGTCGGTGATGGCGCTGGGGTGGCTGGTGCTGGCCGCGACGCTGGCGGTGTCGCTGGTGCGCAAGGAGCGCATCGGGCCGGTGTGGGCAATCGCCGTCGGCTACGCCGTGGCCTGCCAGGTGCCGATCTATTTGATGCGGTCGTCGAAGCAAACCGCGCTCGAGCTGGCGCAGACGCTGCGCTACCTGCCCGATCTGGTCGTGGTGCTGGCGCTGCTGGCCGCGGTGGCGTTGTGCGCGCCCAACCGGCAGGCCGGGCCGCGCTGGCTCGACGCTTCACCGAAACGCGCCGCGGCGGTCGCGGTTTTGGCGGTGCTGTTCGTGGCCAGCAGCCTGTACTCGACGGCCACGTTCCTGACCAGCTGGCGCGACAACCCGGCCCAGCCCTATCTGCGCAACGCCCGGGCGTCGCTGGCCGCGGCGCAGGCGGCCTCGGACGCGCCGCTGCTGGATCAGGAGGTCGACCCGTTCGTGTTGCAGCGGGTGGCCGCGCCGGAGAATCTGGCCAGCCACCTGTTCGCCCTGCTGCGGGACAGGCCCGAATTCGCGCCGGCCACAACACAATTGCGCATGTTCGACCCCTCGGGGCGGCTGATCAAGGCGCGGGTGACCTGGGTCCGGACCATCGCGCCCGGGCCGATGCCCCAGTGCGGTTACTTCGCCCAGCCGGACCGCCCGGCGCGCCTGGCCCTCGACGGCCCGCTGCTGCCCGCCGACTGGACGGTCGAACTGAACTACCTGGCCAACAGCGACGGCTCGATGACGTTGTCGATGACGCAGGGTCCCGAGGTCAAGGTGCCCGTGCATCCCGGGCTCAACCGGGTCTTCGCGCGGCTGCCGGGCGCCGGCGACGCGATCACGGTGCGCGCCAACACGACCGCGCTGGCGTTGTGCCTCGCGTCGGGCCCGGTGGGGTTCGTCGCGCCGGCGTGAACGCGTCGGGTGAAAAAGATGGAGCCGCCTGGGGGAATCGAACCCCCGACCTATTCATTACGAGTGAATCGCTCTACCGACTGAGCTAAGGCGGCATACCCGCACGCCGGGCGGCACGAGTCTACGGCAGGCGGGCGGGCAGACCCAAGCCAGGCGGTTAGTCGCGCAGTTGCTGGCCGATGGTGGCGACCATGGCGTCGACGGCGAACTTGGGCTTGACGTTGATCGCCAGCGCCTCGCGGCACTCCAGCACCGCTTCGATGCAGCGCAGCAGCCGCGCGGGCGGGGCGTGGGCGGCCAGCGCGGCCACCCGCTCGGCCATGTCCGGGTGGTTGGCCCGCACCGCGGCTCCCCCTTGCAGGGCGGAGGCCATCAGCGCGTCGCGGAAGTAGGTCGCCAGGTCGATCAGCGCGCGGTCCAGCGCATCGCGCGAGGCCCGGGTCTGACGCGACTTCTGGCGTCGCTCAAGGTCCTTCATCGCCCCGGCCGCGCCGCGCATGGCGCCCGCGGTGCCCTTGCCGGTGCCGCCCGCGCCCAGGGCCGTGCGCAGCTCTTCGGTCTCGGCCTCGGCGCGGTCGGCGGTCAGCACAACGGCCTCGGCCTCGGCCGCCGCCACCAGCTCCTCGGCCGCGGCGTAGGCCCGCGACGGGGTCGCGGCGTCGCGCACCAGCGTCAACGACCGCTCCCGGCGCGCCCGGGCCTCGGGATCGGTGGCCAGCCGTCGCGCCCGGCCCACGTGCCCGCCGCTGACCGACGCCGCCCAGTTCGCCGTGTCGGGGGTCAGGCCGTCGCTGTCGACCAGCACCCGCGCGATCGCCTCGGCCGAGGGCGTCACCAGCGCCACATGCCGGCACCGGGAACGCAACGTGATCGCGATGTCCTCGGGATCCACCGACGGCGCGCACAGCAGGAACACCGTCGACGGCGGCGGTTCCTCGACCACCTTCAGCAGGGCGTTGGCGGCGCCCTCGGTCAGCCGGTCGGCATCTTCGATCACCACGATTTGCCAGTGCCCGGTGGCCGGGCGCCGCGACGCGATCTGCACGATCGCGCGCATCTCGTCGACGCCGATGGACAGGCCCTCGGGGATCACCCGCCGCACGTCGGCGTGGGTGCCGGCCATGGTCGTCGTGCACGCGTGGCAGCGCCCACAGCCCGGCTCGCCGTCGTCAGAGGCCGACGTGCATTGCAGGGCGGCCGCGAAGCACAGCGCCGCCACCGAGCGCCCGGAGCCCGGCGGGCCGGTGATCAGCCACGCGTGTGTCATAGTCCCGGCGCCAGACCCACTGTGGTCGGCGTCACCACGGGCGGCTCGGGCGGCGGCCAGCAGCTCGGCCGTCACCGCGTCCTGGCCTACCAGCCGCGTAAACACCCCGGACATCACCGGTAACAGTAGTGGCGGTGCCGACAGATACCGAACGGCCACCGTACCGCGACCATTCCGTTATCTTCGGCGCCGGTTGGGCATCGCGGGCGACCTGCCGAGATCGCTATTAAGTTTCCGAGACGTCGCCGCCGCCCGATACGGTGGGTAAGTGACTACGGCGGCGGCACTACCGGGGCGGATCAGCGCATTCGTCCGCTGGGTGATGCGCACGCCGTGGCCGCTGTTCTCGCTCAGCATGCTGCAGGCCGACATCATCGGCGCCCTGTTCGTGCTCGGCTTCCTGCGCTACGCGCTGCCGCCCGAGGACCGCATCCAGTTACAGGACCTGCCGGTGCTGAACGTGGCGATCTTCGCCACCGCGCTGGTCGTCGTGTTCCTCACCGGTTTGGCCGTCACGCTGCGGCTGCTGCTGCCCGTGTTCCGGTGGCAGCGCCGCGACAACATGCTCGCCGAGGCCGACCCCGCCGCCACCGAACTGGCCCGCAGCCGCGCGCTGCGAATGCCGTTCTACCGCACCCTGATCAGCATCGTGGCCTGGGCCATCGGCAGCGTGGTGTTCATCATCGCCAGCTGGTCGGTGGCGCGGTACGCCGCACCCGTGGTGGCGGTGGCCACCGGGCTGGGGGCCGCGGCCACCTCGATCATCGGCTACCTGCAGTCCGAACGGGTGCTGCGGCCCGTGGCGGTGGCCGCCCTGCGCAGCGGGGTGCCCGAAAACGTCAAGGCGCCCGGCGTCATCCTGCGCCAGATCCTGACGTGGATGCTGTCCACCGCCGTGCCGGTGCTGGCGATCGTGCTGGCGGTGGTGGCCGACAAGACCTCGCTGCTGCACGCCACACCGGAGAAGCTGTTCACCCCAATCCTGTTGCTGGCGGTGGCGGCGCTGGGCATCGGCGGAGTCAGCACGCTGCTGGTGGCCATGTCGATCGCCGACCCGCTGCGCCAGCTGCGCTGGGCGCTTTCCGAAGTGCAGCGCGGAAACTACAACGCGCACATGCAGATCTATGACGCCAGCGAGCTCGGCCTGCTGCAGGCGGGCTTCAACGACATGGTGCGCGACCTGTCCGAGCGGCAACGGCTGCGGGACCTGTTCGGCCGCTACGTCGGTGAGGACGTGGCCCGCCGGGCGCTGGAGCGCGGCACCGAGCTGGGCGGCCAGGAGCGCGACGTCGCGGTGCTGTTCGTCGACCTGGTCGGGTCCACCCAGCTGGCCTCCACCCGGCCACCCGCCGAGGTCGTCCACCTGCTCAACGAGTTCTTCCGGGTGGTGGTGGAAACCGTTGGCAAGCATGGCGGTTTCGTCAACAAGTTCCAGGGTGACGCCGCGCTGGCCATCTTCGGCGCGCCGATCGAACACCCCGACTCGCCCGGCGGAGCGCTGGCCGCGGCCCGGGAATTGCACGACGCGCTGCTGCCGGTGATCGGTTCGGCGGAGTTCGGCATCGGGGTGTCCTCCGGGCGGGCCATCGCCGGTCACATCGGCGCGCAGGCCCGCTTCGAGTACACGGTGATCGGCGACCCGGTCAACGAGGCCGCCCGGCTGACCGAACTGGCCAAGCTCGAGCCCGGCCACGTGCTCGCGTCGGCGATCGCGGTCAGCGGCGCGCTGGACGCCGAGGCCCTGTGCTGGGACGTCGGCGAGGTGGTCGAGCTGCGCGGCCGCCGCGCGCCCACCCAGCTGGCACGCCCGGTGCACCTGGCCGGAACGACCGACCCCGCGCCCACCCGGCCGCGGACCGAGGAGATGTCCGGCGAGGCCATCGGCCCGGGCTACTGAGAGCCGGGCTCAGCTGCGCTTGGCGGCCTTCTTCGCCGGCGCCTTCTTGGCCGGCGCTTTGCGGGTCGTCTTCTTGGCCGGACGCTTGGCCGGGCCACGAGCCCGGCGATCGGCCAGCAGTTCGGCGGCGCGCTCGTCGGTGATCGATGCGACGTCGTCACCCTTGCGCAGGCTGGCGTTGGTCTCACCGTCGGTGACGTACGGACCGAACCGGCCGTCCTTGATCACCATCGGCTTGCCCGTCGCCGGATCGGCGCCCAGCTCACGCAGCGGCGGCGCGGCGGCACCCTGCCGGCCGCGGCGCTTGGGCTCGGCGTAGATCTTCAGCGCTTCCTCGAGGGTGATGTCGAACATCTGCTCCTCGGTCGCCAGCGAGCGAGAATCGGTGCCGCGCTTGAGGTATGGGCCGTACCGGCCGTTCTGCGCGGTGATCTCCTCGCCGGTGGCGGGGTCCACCCCGACCACGCGCGGCAGCGACAGCAGCCGCAGCGCGTCCTCGAGCGTGACCGTCTGCAGGTCCATCGTGCGCAGCAGCGAACCGGTGCGGGGCTTGGGGCCGGTCGGCTTCTTGCCCTTCTTGGCCGGCGCGGCGCTGCCGTCGTCGTCGGGCGGCGGCTCCGGCAGGACCTCGGAAACGTAAGGGCCGTACCGGCCGTCCTTGGCGACGATCTCGTGTCCGGTTTCCGGGTCCACCCCCAGCACGCGGCCCTCCTGCGGCGTGGCGAACAGCTGCTCGGCCACCTCCAGCGTGAGCTCGTCGGGGGTCAGCGAGTCGTTGAGGTTGGCCCGCTGCGGCTTGGGCTCGCCGTCATCACCGGTCACCATGCGTTCCAGGTAAGGCCCGTTCTTGCCCACCCGGACGTAGACCGGCCGGCCCTGTTCGTCGTCAAATAGCCTGATGGAGTTGACTTCTCGGGCGTCGATGCCTTCCAGGTTGACGCCGACGAGCTTCTTCAGGCCGCCGGAGCGGGCCACCGAGTCGGCCACCCCGTGCTCGCCGCCGAAGTAGAAGTTGTTGAGCCAGTCGGTGCGTCGCTCCTGCCCCGAGGCGATCGCGTCGAGCTCGTCTTCCATCGCCGCGGTGAAGTCGTAATCGACCAGGCGGCCGAAATGCTGTTCCAGCAAACCGGTTACGGCGAACGCCACCCAGGACGGCACCAGGGCGCTGCCCTTCTTGTGCACGTAGCCGCGGTCCTGGATGGTCTTGATGATCGACGAGTACGTCGACGGGCGGCCGATGCCCAGCTCTTCGAGCGCCTTGACCAGTGACGCCTCGGTGTAACGCGCCGGGGGATTGGTGGCGTGGCCGTCGGGGGTGAGTTCGATGGCGTCCAACCGCTGGCCCTTGGTCAGCTGCGGCAGCCGGCTCTCGGCGTCGTCGGCCTCGCCGCCGGCCAATTCGTCCACCGTCTCCACATAGGCCTTCAGGAAACCCGCGAAGGTGATGGTGCGACCGCTGGCCGAGAACGTGACGTCGCGGCCCGCCGACTGACCGTTGATCCGCAGGCTCAGCGTGGTGCCGCGGGCGTCGGCCATCTGCGAGGCCACCGTGCGCTGCCAAATCAGCTCGTAGATGCGGAATTCGTCGCCGTCGAGCTCGCGGCGCACCGCGTCCGGGGTCGCGAAGGTCTCGCCCGCGGGGCGGATCGCCTCGTGCGCCTCCTGGGCGTTCTTGACCTTGCGCGTGTACTGCCGCGGCGACGGGGACACGTATTCCGCGCCGTAGAGCTGGCGGGCCTGCGTGCGGGCGGCGTTGATCGCGGACTCCGACAGCGTGGTGGAGTCGGTACGCATATAGGTGATGTAGCCGTTTTCGTAGAGCCGCTGGGCGATGCTCATGGTGCGCTCGGAGGAGAACCGCAGCTTGCGGCCGGCCTCCTGCTGCAGCGTCGAGGTCATGAACGGCGCGTAGGGGCGCCGCGTGTAGGGCTTCTCCTCCACCGACGCGACGGACAGCTGCGCCCCGCGCAGGCCCGCGGCCAGCTGCGTGGCGCTCGCCTCGTCGAGAACGGTCACCTCGTCGGCCTTGCGCAGCTGACCCAGCGAGTCGAAGTCGCGGCCGGAGGCCACGCGCAGGCCGTCGACGCCGGTCAGGCGGGCGGTGAAGGTGGGCGGCGAGGCCTGCGGGTCGGACACGCTCGCGTCCAGCTGGGCCACGATGTCCCAGTAGGAGGCGCTCCGGAACGCCATGCGGTCGCGTTCGCGCTGCACGATGATCCGGGTGGCCACCGACTGGACCCGGCCCGCCGACAGCTTGGGCGCGACCTTCTTCCACAGCACGGGGCTGACCTCGTAGCCGTACAGCCGGTCCAGGATGCGCCGGGTTTCCTGCGCGTCGACCAGATCGATGTCCAGGTCGCGCGGGTTTTCGGCGGCCTCGAGGATGGCCGGCTCGGTGATCTCGTGGAACACCATCCGCTTGACCGGGATGTTCGGCTTCAGGGTTTCCAGCAGGTGCCAGGCGATGGCTTCGCCCTCGCGGTCACCATCCGTGGCCAGGTAGAGCTCGTCGACCTCCTTGAGCAGGCCCTTGAGTTCGGTGACCGTGCTCTTCTTCTCGGGGCTGATGATGTACAGCGGTTCGAAGTCCGCGTCGACGTTGACCCCGAGGCGGGCCCAGGGCTCCGACTTGAACTTCGCCGGCACGTCGGCGGCGGCCCGGGGCAGGTCGCGGATGTGGCCGCGCGAGGACTCGACGATGTACCTGGAGCCCAGGTAGCCGGCCAGTTTGCGCGCCTTGGTGGGCGACTCGACAATCACGAGTCGCCGGCGGCTGCCATTCCCGCCGCTACTGGTGTCCTTTAGTTTCGGGTCAGCCAACTGCCCTTACGCTCCATCCGTGATTGGTCCCCCCTGCGAGACCACCTGCAGGAAGAATGACAGGTCGGCATCGAAAATTCCGGTGAAATTCAGGTACGCGACCGTTCCTTCGCCCTGCGGCACCTGACAATTTCGCACCCTTGGGCGGGCCTGCGCAAACTGACCTTCGCGAAAACGGCGGAATTTCGGCCGCCATCCGCCGGCTAGACGCGCGGCCAGCGGGCGGACGCGTCGGCGCCGTCGGGCGGTTCCCCCACGTTTTCTACCAGGCGCGATAGCCTGCGGCGTCCGCTGATCCGCAACGCCGGGCGCCCGCCGCGGGTGCCGATCAGGGTGGGCGCGATCCCCACGCGCATCAACGCCGACGCCAGCGGCGAGTGCGTGTCCGGCGCGTGCGGGTCCAATGCCAGCAGGTAATGCTCGCCCTCCGGGTTTCCGGCCGCCAGCGTCCACGCCCGCAGCTCGCGCGGGCCGGGCAGCCAGCGCGGCGGCACGGTCTTGACCGCCCCGCGCGTCCATTCGGCGGCCAGCGTGCTCAGCGAGGGGTCCACGGCGGTGCGTACCAACGGGGTGTCCTCGTCGGTACGGCCGATCTCGGCGACCAGGCCCGCCTCCCGGATCATCTCGGCCAGCGCCGAGGCCCGCCAGGGCTGGTCCACGACCACCGACAGCCGAGCACCCGCAACGGCGTTTTCACCGGTGGCACCGACGGTGACGATCTGCCCGGACGCCGCCAGCACCCCGGAAAGATCGGCGACCGCAGGCGGCACCGACTCCGCTGTAAAGAAGGAAAGCTGGCTCACGCCACCGACAGTAGGCCAGGGGGCCCGCCCGCGTCTTGAGGCAACCGGCGCGCCGCGGGGCGTCGACGGGCATGCACGCCTGGTTGCCGCAGTAAAAGAGGAAACCCCCCGGCTGAACCCGCTTTGGGCGGGTCTGCACGGGGGGTATCCGTTCAGGTCTGCTCTCGTTTAGACGGAGCGGACTCCGGTGGCCTGGGGGCCCTTAGGGCTATGGCCGATCTCGAACTCGACCTTCTGGTTCTCTTCGAGGGTGCGGAAGCCCGAACCCTGGATCTCCGTGTAGTGGACAAACACATCCGCGGAACCGTCTTCAGGGGCGATGAACCCGAAGCCCTTCTCCGCATTGAACCACTTCACAGTTCCCTGTGGCATCTCTCGATCTTTCCTTTTCTTCTGGGTGCGGGGCATCGCTTTTCGATGCCCCGGGCCTGGTACGACCGCCATACCTCGCTGAGTCGCCGGAACTTCACCCGACCGATTAACCTCGCAGGAACCGCGGCCGCAACGTCGATCCTGCGAAAGTTTGACACGAACACAGAAGCTGCGACCGCAAATAGTCAACCATGTTCATCGCGTCGGCGACAGACTTGTGTCATCCGCCGATTCGAAGGCCGATTCGCAGGCCGATTTCACAATCGGATCCCGGAGGAAGTGAGATGGCGAGTTTCGGCAGCGAACTGCTGGCCGCCGCACTCGCCGGAACCGCGGCCGACGAACATCCGCTGCGTCACGTCGCCGAACTGCCGGCGCGCAGCGGCCGGCCGCACGATTGGCCGGACTGGGCCGAGTCCGACGTCATCGGCGCGTTCGCCGAACGCGGGATCAAATCACCGTGGTCGCATCAGTTCGCGGCCGCCGACCTGGCGTACTCGGGCCGTCATGTCGTGCTCAGCACCGGTACCGCCTCGGGAAAGTCACTGGCCTACCAGCTTCCGGTGCTCAACGCGCTGGCGACCGATCCGCGCGCCCGGGTGCTCTACCTGTCACCGACAAAAGCGTTGGGCCACGACCAATTGCGCGCCGCGCACGCGCTGACGGCGGCGGTTCCACGGTTGCACGATCCCGGTTTCGGGGTCGCCCCCACCGCGTACGACGGTGACAGCCCGCCGGAGGTCCGCCGCTTCGCGCGGGAACGCTCGCGGTGGTTGTTCTCCAACCCCGACATGATCCACTTGTCGATCTTGCGCAACCACGCCCGCTGGGCCGTCCTGCTGCGTGGCCTGCGGTTCGTGGTGGTCGACGAATGCCATTACTACCGTGGGGTATTCGGCTCGAACGTGGCGATGGTGCTGCGCCGCCTGCTGCGGTTGTGTGCCCGCTATTCGTCGTCACCGACGGTGATCTTCGCCAGCGCCACAACGGATTCGCCGGGCGCGACGGCCGCCGAGCTGATCGGGCTGCCGGTCGAGGAGGTCACCGAGGACGGGTCACCGCAGGGCGCCCGGACCGTGGCGTTGTGGGAGCCCGCACTGCGGGCCGACCTGACCGGCGAGAACGGGGCGCCGGTGCGTCGGTCCGCCGGTGCCGAGGCGGCGCGGGTGATGGCCGACCTGATCGCCGAGGGCGCTCAGACGCTGACGTTCGTGCGGTCCCGCCGCGCAGCGGAACTGACCGCGCTCGGCGCGCAGGCGAGGCTGAATGACATCGCTCCGGAGCTGTCCCGCACGGTCGCGTCGTATCGGGCCGGCTACCTTGCCGAGGACCGCACCGCGCTGGAGCGCGCGCTGGCCGAGGGCCGGCTGCGGGGGCTGGCCACCACCAACGCGCTGGAGCTGGGCGTGGACATCGCCGGCCTCGACGCGGTGGTGCTGGCCGGTTTCCCCGGCACGGTCGCCTCGTTCTGGCAGCAGGCCGGCCGGTCCGGGCGGCGCGGCCAGGGTGCGCTGGTGGTGCTCGTCGCCCGGGACGATCCGCTGGATACCTATCTGGTGCACAACCCCGCGGCGCTGCTGGACAAGCCGGTCGAACGGGTCGTGATCGACCCGGGCAATCCGTACATCCTGGGTCCGCAGCTGCTGTGCGCGGCAACCGAACTTCCGCTGGACGAGGCCGAGGTGCGCACCCTCGGCGCCACCGAGGTGGCCGACGGCCTGGTCGATGACGGGCTGCTGCGCCGGCGCAGCGGAAAGTACTTTCCGGTGCCCGGCCTGGAACCTCATGGCGCGGTGGACATCCGGGGCTCGGCGGGCGGCCAGATCGTCATCCTGGAGGCCGACACCGGAAGGTTGCTGGGCAGCGCCGACACGGGTCGGGCGCCGGCCACCGTCCACCCCGGCGCGGTGTACCTGCACCAGGGCGACAGCTACGTGGTCGACTCGCTGGACACCGAGGAAGGCATCGCGTTCGTGCACGCCGAGGACCCCGGTTACGCGACGTACGCACGGGAGATCACCGACATCGCCGTCACCGGCGCCGGCGAGCGCCTGACGTACGGGCCGGTCACCCTGGGCCTGGTGCCGGTGCGCGTCACCCACCAGGTGGTGGGGTATCTGCGCCGCCGGCTCTCCGGGGAGGTGATCGACTTCATCGAACTCGACATGCCGGAGCACACCTTGGCCACCATGGCGGCGATGTACACCATCACCGAAGATGCGTTGCAGCGCAACGGTATTGAGGCGATCCGGATCCCGGGCGCCTTGCACGCCGCCGAACACGCGGCGATCGGGTTGCTGCCGCTGGTGGCCAGTTGCGATCGCGGCGACATCGGCGGCCTTTCCACGGCCGTCGGGCCCGATCCCCCTGGCCTGCCCAGCGTCTTCGTCTACGACGGCTATCCCGGCGGCGCGGGTTTCGCCGAACGGGGCTTTCGCCAGGCCCGCACCTGGCTGGGCGCGACGGCCGCCGCCATCGAGGCGTGCGAGTGCCCCAGGGGATGCCCGTCGTGTGTGCAGTCCCCCAAGTGCGGCAACGGCAACGACCCCCTCGACAAGGCGGGCGCGGTGCTGGTGCTGAAGCTGGTTCTCGCGGAACTGGCGCGGGGGCCACGGAACGGCGAGCCCGGCGGGTGACGACCGCCCCCCGGGTGATGTGGCGAAGCCCGCACTCCCACTGATCCATGCCCTCACCGTAAAATCGGCCGCATGGCCCACGACTGGTTGCTCGTGGAGACGCTCGGGGGTGATCCCACCGTTGTGGCGCAGGGCCGCCAACTCAAGAATCTCGTCCCCATCACCACGTTCCTGCGCCGAAGTCCCTATCTGGCCGCGGTGCGCACCGCGATAGCGGAGTCGGTGCAGACCGGCCAGGCGCTGACCAGCATCACGCCCAAGCGAGACCGCATCATTCGCACCGAACCGGTGGTGATGTCGGACGGATTCATCCACGGCGTGCATGTCTGGACCGGCCCCGCCGACGCCGAACCACCCGAGCGGCCGGTCCCGGGGCCGTTGAAATGGGACCTGACGCTCGGCGTGGCCACCGATACCCGCGAATCGCTGATCAACAGCGGCAAGAACCCCGAGGTCGAGGTCACCTTCGGCAGGGCGTTCGCCGAGGACCTGCCGTCGCGGGAACTCAACCCGAACGAAACCAAAGTCCTGGCCATGGCGGTCAAAGCCAAGCCGGACCAAACCCTGTGCAGCACCTGGGATCTCACCGACTGGCGGGGAGAGTCGATCCGGATCGGTTTTGTCGCGCGCACGGTTCTGGAACCGGGGCCCGACGGCCGGGAGCATTTGGTGGCGAGGGCCATTAACTGGCAATCCGAACTCAAGGGCCCGGAGGTGTCGACCGACGATCTCGCGCAGCGAATCCTCAGCGGCCTGGCCCAGGCCGGGGTGCACCGCGCGCTGATCGACCTCAACACCTGGTCGCTGCTGAAATGGCTCGACGAGCCCTGCACCTTCTACGACTGGCGCAGCAGCGAGACGGGCAAGCCCCGGGTGCACCCCGACGACCAGGACCTGATGTCCACCATGACAAGGGAATTCAGCGGCGGTGCCACCAGCCGGGTGTTGCGGATGCCCGGGCACGACGGGGATTGGGTGCCGGTGCACGTCACCGTCAACCGGGTGGAACTGGAGCCGGATACCTACGCCGGACTGGTCTCCCTGCGCCTGCCCACCGACGACGAGCTGGCCTCCGCGGGATTGTCGCCGACGCCGGACGCCGCGCCCTAGTCGGATCCCCCGGCCGCGGGCCCCGCCCGTGCGGCGGCCTTTGCCGCGCCGCCGAGCGCGACCGCCACCCGCGCAGTGACGACGACATCGAGACCGTCGACCACACAGCCGATGTCGTCGACTCGCATCCGGTGGGCCAGCACGGTGGCGCCCGCGCACGCCGTGTCCGCTCCCGAGCTCAGCCTTGCCGCCGCGGCCAAGGCGGCCAGGTCGGCCACCGCCTGCGCGCGGTGGCGGGCCACCACCGCCGAGCCCAAGTACACACCCGCGCCGGTCGCCGTCAGCAACACCACGATCATCCAGGCCGCGACCAGCGTGGCCGAGCCTCGATCACCGCGACGGCTCGGCCGCCGAGACCGCACTGGCCGCAATGTCGATGGCGGGCAACACCTTCGAATGCGCGACGACCGTGACCACCAGGAATTCCCCGTCGCGGCGCAGGTCCACTCGCGCACCGGCCGGCGCGAGCCGACGAGCGGCAGCAGCGGCGGAGCGTTCGTCGCCACGGGCCGCCAACCGGGCGGCCTCGCGGGCGGCGTCGATGCAACGAACCTGCATCGACACCGCGGTGACACCGGCCAGGCACAGCACCAGCACCACAACCAGGGCGGCGATGCCCAGTGCCGCCTCGACCGTGCTGGCACCGGCACTTCCGGTCAGACCTTGGTGTTGAGCGCGCGACCGATGATGTTGGTCAGCGCCGAGACGATGGAATCGCCGGTGACGACGGTGTACAGCACGGCGCCGAACGCGGCCGCCGCGATGGTGCCGATGGCGTATTCCACCGTCGACATGCCCGACTCGTCGGCGGCCAGCACGGCCAGCCGCGCGGAGATTTCGCGAAACAAGTTGAGTATCAATGACTTCCTCTCTTTTCATAGCAGACCCGATTGCAGAACCTGACCGGCCAGACCGGCCACCACCGGGACGATGCCCAGGCAGACGAACGCCGGCAGAAAGCACAGGCCCAACGGTCCGGCGATCAGTACGCCCGCCCGCTCGGCAGCCGCACTCGCCGCGTGCGCGGCGCCGTGGCGAGAGTCCTCGGCCAACTCGGCGACGCCACCGGCCAGCGCCGCACCCGAGGACGCCGAACGTCGGGCCAACCGCAGCAGCGCATCGATCTGCGGGTCGGTCGCATCCTGCGCGCCGGACGGAACGGACCATGCGACAGCGGGATCGGCGCCGAGCGCCAGCAGAGCGGCGGCGCGGCGCAGCACCCTGGCCAAATTCGGCGGCGCCGACGGGGCGGCGGCGGCCGCGGCGCTCGACACCGCCATGCCCGCCGCCAGGCACACGGCCAGCACGTCCAGACAGGAAGCGACGGCCAGCGGATCCGGGCCGCGCGGCGACCCGGTGCGTCGCCGCAGCCGACCGCCGCGCAGCGGCACTCCGGCGCGACCGCGCACCAGGGTTGGCCCGGGTCCGATCCACAGCGCCGCCGCCAGCAGCACCGCCGCCAGATTCATGCGCCGCCACCCGATCGGTTCACGACGCCACTCGATCGGCGATGCGGTCCGACCACAGCAGACCCACGCAGGCCAGCGTCGAGCCGATGAGCAACAACCAGCCGCCGGCGCGCCCGCCCAGCAGGAAGCCCAGCGGCTCGGCCCCGATCAGCTGGCCCAACAGCACGCCGAGCGCGGGCAGCGCGGCCAGTATCGCCGTGGTCGCGCGGGCACCGGCCATGCTCGAGGTCACCCGGTCCGAGAACCGTTGCCGCTCAGCGATATCGCGTTGAGCGGCGCGCATCAGGGTGGCGATGCCCAACCCGTTGTCGCTGGCCAACCGCCAGCACAGTGCGAGCCGCTCCCAATGCCCGGGCAGCGCCGAGGCGCGGCCCGCCACGACCAGACCGGCCGCGACGTCGGCGCCCAGGCGGGCGCGCGCCGCCACCGACCGCAGCGACACCGCAACCGCGCCGGCGGTGTCGTCAACGGCGACGCGGAACGCACGCACCGGATGCGAGCCGGCCCGCAATTCACCGACGAGCACCTCGAGCGCGGTCTGCAGCGCGCGGCCCTCGGCCGTCGCGCGCCGGATGCGCTGGCGGCGCCGATACCGCAGCAGCGCGGTCGCCCCGACGACCGCGCTGCACAGCACGGTGGTCGGCGGCACCGCGATGGCGACGGCGCAGCCGATACCCGCGGCGACGCAGCCCGCCGCACGAAGTCCGGCCGCCGGGAGCCGCCGGTGCCGGGACGTCGACAGCCGCCGTCGCGGCGAGGGCCCGGCGACGACGAGCGCCAGCGACAGCAGCAGCGCACCCGCGGCTGGGCCGTTCATGCCGGCATCCGGCTGCGTACCAGGCGCTGCAGCTGCGGGGCGGCATCGGTCATGCCCCGGTCCGCATGCCAAACGGTGACCGCCCGCACCTGGCCCTGATCTTGTTGCAGCGCAGCGATTTCGCCGAGTCGCCGCCGGCCGGCGGGGCCGCGCTCGACGTGCAGCAGCACCTGCACGGCGGCGGCGAGCTGGCTGTGCAGCGCGGCCCGGTCCAGGCCGCCGAGCGCGCCCAATGCCTCGAGCCGGGCGGGAACCTCACCGGGCTTGTTGGCGTGCACGGTGCCCGCGCCGCCGTCATGGCCGGTGTTCAGCGCGGCCAGCAGGTCCACCACTTCGGCACCCCTGACCTCGCCGACCACGATGCGGTCGGGCCGCATCCGCAGCGCCTGCCGGACCAGCTGGCGAACCGGAACCTCACCGACGCCTTCGATGTTGGCGCAGCGTGCGACCAGCTTCACCAGATGGGGGTGCCGCGGCGCGAGCTCCGAGGCGTCCTCGACGCAGACGATCCGTTCGGCCGGCGACACCGCGCCCAGCATCGCGGCGAGCAGTGTCGTCTTGCCGGCGCCGGTGCCACCGCTGACCAGGAACGCCAGCCGGGCGTCGATGATGTCGGTGACCAGCGCGGCCGCCGCCGGCTCGATCGCCCCGGCGGCGATCAGCGCCGCCAAATCCTGGCTGGCCGGCCGCAGGACACGCAGCGAAATGCAGGTGCCCCCGGCCGCCACCGGCGGCAGCACGGCGTGCAGCCGCACCGCGAACCCGCCGGCGCCGACGCCGGTCAATTCGCCGTCCACCCAGGGCTGCGCGTCGTCCAGGCGGCGGCCGGCGGCCAGCGCCAGCCGCTGCGCCAACCGCCGCACAGCCGCGTCGTCGGGGAAGCGAATCTCGGTGCGCCGCAGACCGGTGCCGTCGTCAACCCACACCGCATCCGGGGCGGTGACCAGGACGTCGGTCGTCCCGTCGGCGCAGAGCAGCGGATCGAGGATGCCGGCACCGGTGAGCTCGGTCTGCAACACCCGCAGATTGGCCAACACTTCGGTGTCTCCGAGCATCCCGCCGGACTCGGCCCGGATGGCCGCGGCCACCACCGCCGGTCCGAGCGGGCCGGGCTCGCCGGCCAGCCGCTCACGGACGCGGTCGATCAGCGAACCGCTCACGCCGCCTTGCCCTTCGGCACGCCGGCCGCCGGCAGCACGCCGAGCACCTGGCCGGCCGCCGCGGCGAGCGGTGAGCGTCGCCCCAGCCGCAGGCCACCGCGGTCGGCCTGTTCGGCGAGTTGCGGCTGCGCTTTGACCGCGGCCAGCAACGGCAGCCCGGCGAGATCGGCGATCTCGGCCGCCCGCAGTCCTCCCGGCGACGGGCCCCGCACCACCAGGCCGACGTTGGGGTTGACGGACGCCAGCACCGGGGCCAGCGCCCCGGTCGCCGCGCACGCGCGCACGTCACAGCGGGTCACGACGACCACCAGGTCGGCCGCGCTCAGCGCCGCTTGGGTCGCGTCGCTGAGACGACGGGGAAGGTCGCAGATGACGCTGACCGACCCACGCCGGCCGGCGTCGATGACGGCGTGCACCGGCGCGGCCTCCAGCTCGTAGCCGCGGCGAGTGCCCGACAGCACGCTGACTCCGCGGTGGCGTGGCAGCGCATCACGCACCGCCGACCAGGTGAGCCGCCCGCCCTGCAACGCGAGGTCCGGCCACCGCAACCCCGGAGTGGTCTCGCTGCCCAGCAACAAATCGAGGCCGCCACCCCACGGGTCGAGGTCCACCAGCAGCGCATCGCCGGCGGTCCGGGCCAGGGCGACCGCCAGCGAGGAGGCGCCCGCCCCACCGCAGCCGCCGATCACGGCGACCGCGTGGCCACGCGACCCGTCGTCGCGCATGGATTCGGCGGCGTCGGCCAGCGCGCCGACCAACTCCGCTTCCTGCCCGGGCAGCCGCAACACGTGCGCGGCCCCGACCTCGACGGCGGCCGCCCACGTCGCCGTGTCGGGTTCGGCCGGGGTCAGCACGGTCACGTAATCGCGACGCGGCAGCGCCCATCGCGCGCAGCGAGCGGCCGCCCCCGCGTCCAGCACGACGGCCGCGGCCGCGGCCCACGTCTTGCGGCTGACCGGAGACGCGTCGCCGGCGTGCACCACGCGAACGCCGGCGGCCGCGGCCACCCGATCCAACTCGGCGCGCAGGTCGGGGTCCGCCAGTACCGCCAACACTCCCGCCGAATCGGCCGCTCCGGAGACGCTGGTCATCCGACCACTGTGCGGGGCCGTGACCTTGGCACAACAGTCCCAAACGGGGATTTGTGGATAGAGACGCGAGTGTGCACAAACGCGTCGCGGGGCCATGCCGCCAGCGACGACGCACGCGCTTTCCCGCAACGCACGCAGAGCCGAGCCCGACGCCGCGAAGCGAGAAAACTGACCGTAGAAAAGGGACGACCCCCGCCAGGGGGGGAGGAGGCGAGGGTCGTCGTGCATCAGCCCCGGGGGGTCGGGCTGATACACCCTCGGCTCAAGGCCGAGTAATGCTTACTATACACATGACAAGCCGGAGTAACGCAAGAGATCATTTTCTGGAAAACCAGCTTGAGCCGCGTAAACACCGCTTCGCCCGCGTCCCGAACCCCCTGAGCGGCCATTTCCGGTGCGGGATGGCGGCCTTGCCGGACCACCGACCTATGCTGGTTCCGTGACCGTCTTCGACCCCACCGCGGAGCAGTCGGCCTCGGATCAATCGGCGTCAACCACCGCTTCTCATGCCCGCACGGCGGCCTTCTTCGACCTGGACAAGACGATCATCGCCAAGTCCAGCACCCTGGCTTTCAGCAAACCGTTTTTCAACCAGGGCCTGCTCAACCGCCGCGCCGTGCTCAAGTCGAGCTACGCGCAGTTCATCTATCTGCTCTCCGGTGCTGATCATGACCAGATGGATCGGATGCGCGCCCACATGACCAACATGTGCACCGGCTGGGACGTCGAACAGGTCAAGTCGATCGTCAACGAAACGCTGCACGACATCGTGACTCCGTTGGTCTTCGCCGAAGCCGCCGACCTGATCGCGGCCCACAAGTTGTGCGGGCGCGACGTCGTGGTGGTGTCGGCCTCCGGGGAAGAAATCGTCGCGCCCATCGCCCGCGCGCTCGGCGCCACCCACGCGATGGCGACCCGGATGGTCGTCGAGGACGGTCGGTACACCGGCGAGATCGCGTTCTACTGCTACGGCGAGGGCAAGGTCCAGGCGATCCGCGAGCTGGCCGCGCGCGAGGGCTACCCGCTGGAGCACTGCTACGCCTATTCCGACTCGATCACCGACCTGCCGATGCTCGAGGCCGTCGGCCATCCCAGCGTGGTCAATCCCGACCGCGGGTTGCGCAGGGAGGCCGTGGAGCGCGGTTGGCCGGTGATCTCGTTCTCCCGGCCGGTGTCGTTGCGTGACCGCATCCCCGCGCCCTCCGGGGCCGCTATCGCCACGACGGCCGCGGTGGGCATCAGCGCGCTGGCCGCCGGCGCGGTGACGTATTCGTTGTTGCGCCGCTACGCCTTTTAGCGCGTTTTAGCGACCCAGCAAACGTGCGCCTGGCGCCATGGGATTTCCTTCGCAATTGGGCCTTGCTGTGCTAGGGGTCTAGTAGTACAAAGGAACCACGGAAGCCCGGTAAGGCCAAGGTCGAGCCGGAAGAGAAGGTTCGTTCTCCCGACCCGGGCGCCCAGCACGGTGCTCGGCACCCACGCGGAGTCATAGCCGCGAAGATGGCAGAAGTGTTGCGGGCCTGCGAAATTGCGAAAATGCGGAAGGTATCGACGGCCCTTTGGGTGGGGTTGCAACCATAAGCGTCGCGAGATCGCCGAGGCCAACCCACGCAGCCCCGAGATGCACGCTTGGTAACCGAGCCCCGTGCTAGCGGGCGGCGGACCGAACATTCGGAACGTCGCCCGCTCTACCTTTTTGTGCCCGTTTTCCCGGCGTCGGCAACCGGTTCAGCTACTTGTTCGACATCGCGTCGGCGATCGACACCGCCTCCTGCGCACCGGCTTTCATCGCCCGGCAACACAGCACCAGCCACGCCCCCACCCCCTCGGGCGTGCCGTCGGCGAATCCTTGCGCGGCGTCGCGATACGCGGCGGGCTGACGCATCCAGCTGACCTCGGGCACGCCCAGCCCGTGCGGGTCCAGCCCGCTGGCGATGGTCACCAACCTCGACACCGCGCGGGCCACCACACCGTCGGAGCTGCCGAACGGCTTCAGCGTCAGCAGCTCGCCGTGGGCGACCGCGGCCAGCACCGGCGCCGGCACCTGGGTGCGCCCGTTCACCAACTCGGCCAACAACTCCAGTCGCGGCCCCACCCCGGCATCGGTGCGCGGGCGGCCGAGCCGCTCGTCGTCGACCTGCTCGGCCGCGGCCAGCACGTGCAGGCGGGCCAGCGCCTGCAGCGGCGCCCGCCGCCAGATGGCGACGACGGGCCCTTCGCCACCCTCGAGCGCCTGGGCCACCCGAAGCGCCCCCGCGAACACCGGGTCGCTGATCTGGCCCGCGTCGGCGAGGTCCTCCAGCCGGACCGGGCCGCCGTCCAACACCGACGACGCGCGCGCGGCCCGCAGCGCCGCCTCGGCGGCGGTCACCGGCCAACCGCGCAGGTTGGCGCGGTGCCGGTGGGCACGGCCCAACGCTTCGCGGGCGCGGTCACTGGCCTCGGCGACGCCGGGCAGGTCCATCAGGGGGGCCAGCGGATCTGCTGTCACAACCTCACAACCTATCCCCGCCGGATTCACCGCAGGCGCGGGATGGCGTCGAGCAACTGCTGGGTGTATTCGTGCTTGGGGTCGGTGAACAGTTCCTCGGTGGGCGCCTGCTCCACCACGCGGCCCGCCCGCATCACCAGGACGTCGTCGGCGATCTGCCGGATCACCGCCAGGTCATGGCTGATGAACAGATAGGCCAGCCCAAGTTCGGCCTGCAGCTCGGCCAGCAGGTCGAGTATCTGCGCCTGCACCAACACGTCGAGCGCCGACACCGCCTCGTCGCACACCAGCACGTCGGGCCGCAGCGCCAGCGCCCGGGCGATGGCCACCCGTTGCCGTTGGCCACCCGACAGCTCACGGGGCAACCGATCCAGCACCGACGACGGCAGCGCCACCTGGTCGACGAGGTCGTGCACCGCCTGGGCGCGCTGCCTGCGGTCACCGACGCGGTGGATGCGCAGCGGTTCCTCGATCGCGCGAAATACCGAGTACATGGGATCCAGGCTGCTGTAAGGGTTTTGAAACACCGGCTGCACGCGGCGGCGGAAGGCCAGCTGCCGATCCCGGGGCATCGCGTCGTCGATCCGGGTGCCGTCGAAATCGACGGTGCCCGAGGTGGATTGGAGCAGGCCCAGCACCATGCGGGCCAGCGTCGATTTCCCCGAGCCCGATTCACCGGCGATGGCCAACGTGCTCGCGCGGCGCAACCGAAACGACACCGCGTCGACCACACGGAATTCGCTGCGCCGCCACGGCGCCCCGTGTGACTCCCGGTAGACCTTGGTGAGATCCGAGGCGACGAGGATGTCCTCGGTCGGGGTGGCGGCCGGCCGGCTCCGGCGCGCCAGCGACGGGGCCGCCGCCACCAGCCGCCGGGTGTACTCGTGTTGCGGCGCGCGCAGAATCGACTGTGCGGCACCGGATTCCACCACGACCCCGCGGTGGACGACGACCACGTGCTCGGCCCGTTCGGCGGCCAGCGCCAGATCGTGGGTGATCAGCAGCAGCGCGGTACCGAGTTCGCCGGTGAGCCGTTGCAGATGGTCGAGGACCTGGCGCTGCACCGTGACGTCGAGCGCGGACGTCGGCTCGTCGGCGATCAGCAGCCGTGGTCGGCCCGCCAGCCCGATCGCGATCAGCGCGCGTTGACACATGCCGCCGGACAGCTGATGCGGGTAGCGGGCCGCCTGCCGGGCCGGATCCGGCATGCCCGCCGCGGCGAGCAATTCCACCGCCCGCCCCCGCGTTTCCCGATCGCTCGTGTTGGCGCGCAGGGCTTCCCGGATCTGGAACCCGACCTTCCACACCGGGTTGAGGTTGGTCATCGGGTCTTGCGGGATATAGCCGATGTGCCGCCCCCTGATCGAGCGCAGCGCTCGGCGATCGGCGGTCGAGATGTCGACGCCGTCGAACATGATGCGCCCGCCCGTGATTCGGCCTCCCGGCGGTAGCAGCCCGAGAATCGCGGCGGCGGTGGTGGATTTGCCCGATCCCGATTCGCCGACCACCGCGACGGTCTGGCGGGGCAGCACGCGCAGATCCACCCCGCACACCGCGGCGTGCTCACCGAAGCTGACCTCCAGGCCCTCGACCGACAGCAGCGGGGACGCCGCGCCGCTCACTTTGCGCCGCTCTCCCCCGCAAGCGGGAGGTGCCCCCGCCTCATCGCCGCGCTCTACATCGTCGCCGGCGGTCACGCCCGCCACGCCCTCGAGGCCGGATCGAGCGCGTCGCGCAGCGCGTCGCCCATCATCATGAATGCCAGCACGGTCATGGCCAGCGCGCCGGCGGGGTAGAACAGGATGGGTGAGCCGGCCCGCAGCCGGGTCTGAGCGAGGTTGATGTCGCCACCCCACGACACCACCGACGGCGGCAATCCGACCCCGAGGTAGGACAGCGTCGCCTCGGTGACGATGAACAGGCCCAGGGCAATCGTGGCCACTGCGATCACCGGCCCCAGCGCGTTGGGCAGCGCGTGCCGCAGCAGGATCTGAAACCTGCTCATTCCCAACGCTTTAGCGGCGAGCACGTAGTCGCTGCCCCGCACCGCGAGCACCGCACCGCGGGCGATCCTGGCCACCTGCGGCCAGCCGAACAACGCGAGGATGGCGATCACCGTCCACACCGTGCGGTGGTGCAACACCTGCATGAGGACGATGGCGGCCAGCAACAGCGGCAGGCCGAAGAAGACATCGGTGAGGCGGGAGACCACCGCGTCGATCCAGCCGCCGTAGAAACCGGCCAGCGCACCCAGCGCGCCGCCGACCACGAAGACCAGCAGCGTCGCGCCCAGCCCGACCGTCACCGAGGCGCGCGCCCCGTAGACGGTGCGTGCGTAGATGTCGTGGCCCTGCAGGTCGGTGCCGAACCAGTGCGCGGCCGACGGGCTGCGCAGGCTTTGGCTCGGATCGGCGTAGCCGGGGTCGGCGTGAGTGAACAACGCGGGAAACAGCGCAACCGCAAGGATGAGGAGGATCAGCGCGGCGGCGATGACGAACTTCGGACGCCGGTGCAGTTTGCGCCAGGTCTCGCCCCAGAAGCCGGAGTGCTCAGCCATAGCGGATCCGAGGGTCCAGCGCCGCGTAGAGCAGGTCCACCATCAGATTGGTGATCAGATAGATGAGCACCAGTACGGTCACGATCGAGACCACCGTGGGAGCCTCCTGCCGGGTGACGGCTTGATAGAGCACGCCGCCGACGCCGTGAATGTTGAAGATGCCCTCGGTCACGATGGCGCCGCCCATCAGCGCCCCCAGGTCCGCGCCCAGGAAGGTCACCACCGGGATCAGCGAGTTGCGCAGGATGTGCACGGTCACCACCCGCGGCCGTGACAACCCCTTGGCGGTGGCGGTGCGCACATGGTCGGCGTGCGCGTTGGCGGTCACCGCGGATCGGGTCAACCGCACCACGTAGGCGAATGACACCGAGCCCAGCACGATTCCGGGTAGCAACAGCCGCGCGAAGGTCGCCCGCTCCCCGACCGTCACCGGCGCGATGCCCAACCGCACCCCGAACACGAACTGCGCCAGGAAGCCCAGCACGAAGATGGGGATCGCGATGATGACCAGACCGGTGATCAGCACGCCCGCGTCGAAGAGGCCGCCCTGGCGCAGCCCGGCGATCACCCCGAATCCGATGCCCAGCACCGCCTCGACGGCCAGGGCGATCACCGAGAGCCGCAGGGTGACCGGAAAGGCATGTGCAAGAACGTCTCTGACCGGAAGCCCGGAATAGGCGCGGCCCAGGTCGCCGTGCAGGACGCCGCCGAGGTAGCGCAGGTACTGCACGATGAACGGATCATCCAGGTGGTACCGGGCGCGCAGCGCCGCGGCCACGGCCGGCGTCAGCGGCCGGTCCCCCGCGATGGCGGCCAGCGGGTCGCCTGGCAGCAGGAACACCATGCCGTAGATCAGCAACGTGGCACCCAGGAAGACGGGCACCATGACGGCGATCCGACGTGCGATGTACCAGCCCATGTTCAAGCCTTGACGAGATTCTCGTAGTCGGGCAACCCGTTCCAGCTGACCTTGACGGCGCTGACCTGAGGCGACCATCCGAGCACGGCGATGTAATACCACAGCGGCACGGCGGGCATGTCGTGCAACAGGATTCGTTGTGCGACGTTGACTAGCGCGTCGGCCTGCCGCAGGTCGGCGGCCGCCTCGGCGGCGGCCAGGCCGGCGTCGAACTCGCGGCTGGAATAGCCGACGTCATTGGATCCCGCGCCGGTGGCGTACAGCGGGGCGAGAAACTCGATCATCGACGGGTAGTCACCGATCCAGCCGGCCCGGAACGCGGTGTCGATCGTGCGGTTGGTGATCTGGGTGCGGAATCCGGCGAAGGTGGGCTGCGGCACGCCGACGGCATCGATGCCCAGCACGTTCTTGATGCTGTTGGCCACCGCGTCAACCCACTCCTGATGGCCGCTGTCGGCGTTGTAGGCGATGGCGTAGCGCCCGCTCCACGGCGAGATCGCGTCGGCTTGGGCCCAGAGTTGGCGCGCCCGTTCGGGATTGAAGTCCAACGCGTCGCTGCCGGCGATATTGGGATCGAATCCCGGCAGCGAGCTAGCGGTGAAGTCGCGGGCCGGACTGCGGGTGTTGTTGAAGATCTGCCGGCAGATCTGCGGGCGGTTGATGGCCGCCGACAACGCCAACCGGCGTAGCCGGCCTTCCTCACCGCCGAAGTGGGGCAACCGCAATGGCGTGTCGAGCGATTGACTGACGGCGACGGGCCCGCTGGCGGAGTTGCCGCCCAGGTCGCGCTGATAGATCGTCAACGCGCTGGACGGAATGGTGTCCAGGACATCGAGGTTGCCGGAGAGCAGGTCGGCGTAGGCGGTGTCCAGGTTGGCGTAGAACTCGAACCTGAGCCCCTTGTTGCGTGGCTTGCGGTTGCCGTGGTAACCGGGGTTGGGCCGCAAGTCGATTCGGACGTTGTGCTCCCATGCGGGCCCGCCTGGACCGTCGGCGAGTTGGTAGGGGCCGTTGCCGATTGGGTGCTGCCCGAACGCGCCCATGTCCCGAAAGGCCTTCTGCGGCAAGGGATAGAACGCGCTGTGGCCCAGCCGCAACTTGAAGTCGATGGTGGGGACCTTAAGCCGGACGGTGAACTCCCGGTCGTTGAGCACCCGCAGGCCGGACATGGTGGTGGCCGCCGGTTTTCCGTCACCGGCCGGGCCGGCGAGGGCATCGAAGCCGTCGATCGGGCTGAAGAAGCTTTGCTGCAGTTGGGCGTTGGTGCTCGACGCTCCATAGTTCCACGCGTCGACGAACGAATGGGCCGTCACCGGTGAGCCGTCGGTGAACGTCCAGCCGGGCTTGAGGACGATGCGGTAGTTGACGTTGTCGGTGGTGTCGACCGATTGGGCGACCTCCGGCGACGGGTTGCCGGCGGCGTCGTAGGACATCAGCCCGGCGAAGAGCCGATCGAGGATCCGGCCGCCCAGGCTGTCGTTGGTCCCGGTGGGGATCAGTGGGTTCGGCGGTTCCCCGCCGTTGACCACCACCAGATCCGGGCTGAGCACGCCGCCACCGCATCCGGCCAGCGAGGCGACCACGAGCACCGCGACGACGACCGTGGCCAGCAAGGCCAACGCGGTCCGCATCGCACGCATGACACCCGACCCTAGGGCCTGAAGCCGTGCGGCGGTGAAGTGCCCGGGCCGGCCCGCACGACTTAAACTCGGGCGGTGACCGTCGCTTCCCTGGCCTCCGAGGGGGCCGCCTATGAGGCGGGCCGTCTGGTCGCGGCGCTCGGCATCCCCGCGATCGGTTTGCTCTGCCTGATCATCGGGCTGGTGACGCGCTCGCGCAGCCGCCGGCGGCCGCCGGCTTACCCGCAATACCCGCCGAGCTTCCCCGCCGGCCCCGGCTACCCCTACCCGCCGCCGGGTTACCCCGCGCCGCCCTATCCGGCTTATCCGGGCTACGCGCCGCGACCGCGGACGCCCAAGTCGGCCACCACCCTCATCACCATCGGCGCCGTGCTACTGGCGTTCGGGATCTTCGGGAACCTCGCCGTCACCGCCGCGAGGCTGGGTAAGTCGCACCGGGCCGACACGTCCCTGCGGGTTGGCGATTGCATCACCGAAAGCGACTATAAGGCACAGCGTTTCGATTCAACCCCGAGTCGCGGCTGCGCCGACCCGGCGGCGACCTATGAACTCGCCTTCAAGGGCGGCGCCTCGGACAGTTGCCCCGACGGCAAACGAGAACACTCCGTCTATGACCGCTTCACCACCGACACGAGGATCCTGTGTTTTGCCGTCAACCTGAAAGAGGGTCAGTGCTATTTGATGCTCAGTGATGGTGAAGCGATGACGATCAGGTTGGGCGACTGCGGCAGGTCGAACAGGGTGCAGGTCAGAGTGAGTCGGCGCATCGACGGCAGCACCGACAGAACCCAATGCGCGACGGACGAAAAGGGCGTCGGCTACCCCGTTCCCGCGCGGGTCTATTGCCTCGTCAGAGCCGATTGACCCCCGCTCAGACCGCGGTGATGGGATGCACCTGCAATTCGCAGGCGTCGATGGTGGCCGCCACCGTCAGCACCATTTCGGTGTCGGGCGGGTTGACGCGCAGGTCGGTGTAGGTGGGGCACGCGCCGCCACTGCCGTCCAGCGCCATCCCCTCAACGATGGCCTGCCCCTGCGCCGATATCGACAGCAGCACGGTCGGCGGGACGTCGGTGCCGGCCGGCAGCCCGCCCAAGTAGCCGCGCGGCGTGGGCCGCGCGTGAATCAGTGGGCCCCCCGCGCCCGAATCGACCCAGGCGTATCCGGTGAGCGTGCACGGTTCGGCGCCGCCGGCGAGGGTGAACAGCAGCGTCACCGCGCGATGACCCACCGCCCCTTCCGCCGGCGAGGCGGTCACGGCGACCTGCTCCGACCGGCACGGCGTGGCCTGGTCGCCGCTCTCCAGCGGCATGGCCGACGCGGGCCAACCCGGCACGGCGGCCACCGCGTAAATCGTTGCGGCCGTGGCAAAGCTGGCAAGTAGTCGGCGGCTGCCCCGCTCATGACCCGGCACAGGAGGTGATTATCCGGCACGGGCGCACTTTTGACCCCGGATTCGCGCGCACGGCTACCACTCGCACAGCTACGCCTCACCCGGCTAGGCTCGCACTCGGCCACCAGCGCACGGCCGCCGAACGGCGAAGTCTCGACTACAGGAGAGAACTTAGTGACCGCCACCAATTCCGCAGGCCCCTCGTCCTATCCGCCGCCGGCGCAGTTCGCCGAGCAGGCCAACGCGGGTGAGGAGCTGTACCGCGAAGCCGAGCAGGACCGGCTGGCGTTCTGGGCCAAGCAGGCCAATCGGCTGTCGTGGGAGACGCCGTTCACCGAGGTGCTGGACTGGTCGCAGGCGCCGTTCGCCAAGTGGTTCGCCGACGGCAAGCTCAACGTCGCCTACAACTGCGTGGACCGCCACGTCGAGGCCGGCCACGGGGATCGGGTCGCCATCCACTGGGAGGGCGAACCCGTCGGCGATCACCGCAGCCTGACCTACGCCGAACTGCACGCCGAGGTGTGCAAGGCCGCCAACGCGCTGACCGACCTCGGTCTGGTCGCCGGTGATCGGGTCGCGATCTACCTGCCGCTGATTCCCGAAGCGGTGATCGCGATGTTGGCCTGTGCGCGCCTGGGTTTGATGCACAGCGTGGTGTTCGCCGGCTTCACCGCCAAGGCGCTGGCGGCCCGCATCGCCGACGCTTCGGCCAAGCTGCTGATCACCAGCGACGGCCAGTTCCGCCGCGGCAAGCCGGCCCCGTTGAAAGACGCCGCCGACGAGGCCGTCGCGCCCGGTCCCGACGGGGACAGCCCCATCGAGCACGTACTTGTGGTGCGGCGCACCGGAATTGACGTGTCCTGGAACGACGACCGCGACCTGTGGTGGCACGACGTCGTCGGCGCCGCATCCGACGAGCACACCCCGGAGCCCTTCGACGCCGAGCAGCCCCTGTTCCTGCTGTACACCTCGGGAACCACCGGCAAACCCAAGGGCATCGTGCACACCAGCGGCGGCTACCTGACCCATGCCGCCTACACCCACTACTACGTCTTCGACATCAAGGCCGAGACCGACGTGTTCTGGTGCACCGCCGACATCGGCTGGGTCACCGGGCACACCTACGGCGTGTACGGTCCGCTGGCCAACGGCGTCACCGAGGTCCTGTACGAGGGCACGCCCGACTCGCCCAGCCAGCACCGGCACTTCGAGATCATCGAAAAGTACGGCGTGACAATCTATTACACCGCGCCCACGCTGATTCGCACGTTCATGAAGTGGGGCCGAGAGATTCCCGACGCGCACGACCTGTCCAGCCTGCGGCTGCTGGGTTCGGTCGGCGAACCGATAAATCCCGAAGCGTGGCGCTGGTATCGCAAGGTGATCGGAGCCGACCGCCTTCCCATCGTCGACACCTGGTGGCAGACCGAGACCGGCGCCACGATGATCTCGCCGCTGCCCGGAGTCGCTGCGGCCAAACCGGGTTCGGCGATGCGGGCGCTGCCGGGCATCTCGGCAAAGATCGTCGACGACCATGGCGAGCAATTGGTCCCGGGCATCCACCAGGGTGAGCACGTCACCGGCTACCTGGTGCTCGACCAGCCGTGGCCGTCCATGCTGCGCGGCATCTGGGGCGACCCCGAGCGGTACGTCGAGACCTACTGGTCCCGGTTCGCCGAGCAGGGCTGGTATTTCGCCGGCGACAGCGCCTATTACGACCGCGACGGCGCCATCTGGGTGGTGGGCCGCATCGACGACGTCATGAACGTCTCGGGGCACCGGCTGTCCACGGCCGAGGTGGAGTCGGCGCTGGTCGGCCACGCCTCGGTCGCCGAGGCGGCGGTGGTCGGGGCGACCGACGCGACCACCGGCCAGGCCATCTGCGCGTTCGTCGTCCTGCGCTCCGATTCCCAAGTGCACGACGGGATCGTCGACGAATTGCGCGTCGAGGTGGCCCGGGAGATCTCACCGATCGCCCGCCCGCGCGAGGTCCACGTCGTACCCGAGCTACCCAAGACGCGCAGCGGCAAGATCATGCGCAGGCTGCTGCGGGACATCGCCGAAAACCGCGAACTGGGCGACACCTCGACGCTGCTCGATCCCGGCGTGTTCGACGCGATCAGGGCGGCGAAGTAGTCGCCGCAGTTCAGCCCGGCAGCGGGCTGAACCCCGCGCCGGGCCGGTGTTTGGAGTTGATGTCGGCCAGGATCGCGTTGAACGACTGGACCACGGCCGGCGTGTGCAGCGGAATGTACTTGATGACGCAGGTCGGCAGGTTGTCGCTGAAGGCCCCGTGGATCATGCCGACCAGCTGATTGTTGACGGTGACCGGCGCACCGGAGTCGCCCGGTTGACCACAGACCTGCATGACGATGGTGCCCGGCGCCTGGCCCATGCCCCAGGTGACGCCGCACGAATTGCCGGTCGTGCGGCCCTGTTTGCAGGCGATCTCGCCGAAGGCGGGGTCCGGCCCGATGCCGCTGATCAAGAAGCCGTTGAAGTTGGCCACCGGCGTCACCTTGGCGGGGTCGAACTTGATCACCGCGTAGTCGAGGTTGTCGTTGCCGGCGACCATGGTGCCCAGCACGCCGGCGTTTTCCGCGCCCTCGGCGGTGACCTGGGCGCCCGGGCCGCCGCAATGCGCGGAGGTGAAACCGATCAGCTCGCCGGCGGCGTCGCCGCCGATCGTGGTCAGGGTGCACATGGTGTCGCCGTTGATGACAATGCCGGCCCCGCCACCGATCGGAATCCGGACGTCAGCGGCGGCGGCGCGGACAGGCGAACCCAGCACAGCCGCGAGCAGGGCGACCATCGCCAGTAAGAAGCATCGGTGCGCCCTCCGCACGGCCCCACTCCCATCGGTCGGCCGGACATCGCGACCGGCTTGGCCGAGTCTAATCGGCAACCATGTGATGGTCGCTTTGCAAAGCGCGTCGCCCGCGCGGCGTCGCCGACCGCCTTCTGTGCGAAGCGAACTGGCCTCGGCACTCTCGAACCCCGCGCCGCAGTGCCCGGCCGGCCTCGTCTGGCTTCTCCTGTCCAGGCACCGCATGGCAACATGAACCGCGACGACAGCGAGCCGGGCAACGACGAAAGAGGACCGTCTGTGAGCAAAGCCGATGGCAAGAACGGTGTGCCCAGCACCCTGACCACCATTCCGTTGACCGACCCGCATGCCAAATCCGCCGAGCCGTCGATCGGTGACCTGATCAAAGACGCCACCACCCAGGTGTCCACGCTGGTGCGCGCCGAAGTCGAACTGGCGCGCGCCGAAATTACCCGGGACGTCAAAAAGGGGCTGACCGGGAGCGTCTTCTTCATCGCCGCGCTGGTGGTGCTGTTCTACTCCACCTTCTTTTTCTTCTTCTTCATCGCCGAGCTGCTCGACACCTGGCTGTGGCGCTGGGCGGCGTACCTCATCGTGTTCGGCGTGATGGTGGTGGTCGGCGCCCTGTTGGCGCTGCTGGGCTTCCTCAAGGTCCGCCGGATCCGTGGACCGCGCCAGACGATCGAATCGGTCAAGGAGACGCGCACCGCGCTCACCCCGGGCCACGACAAGGCCCCCGGCGGTGCCCGGCAGCTCCCCGAGTCGCAGGGCAAGCACGCGAAGCCCGCAAACGGCGCCGCCGCCGATCCATCGGGTTGGTAGATGGCGCCGCCCGATCCGTCGGTAACCCGCATCGACGGGCCGTGGCGCCATCACGATGTGCACGCCAACGGCATCCGCTTCCACGTCGTCGAGGCCTCAGGCGATGCCGACGCCCGGCCGGCGACGTCGCGCCCGCTGGTGATGCTGCTGCACGGTTTCGGATCGTTCTGGTGGTCGTGGCGTCATCAGCTGCGCGGACTGCGCGGGGCGCGGGTGGTGGCCGTCGACCTGCGGGGTTATGGGGGCAGCGATAAGCCGCCCCGCGGCTACGACGGCTGGACGATGGCCGGCGACGCGGCCGGACTCATCCGGGCGCTGGGCCACTCCTCGGCGACTTTGGTGGGCCACGCCGACGGCGGGCTGGGCTGCTGGGCCACCGCCCTGCTGCATCCGCGGCTGGTGTCGGCGATCGCGCTGATCAGTTCGCCGCACCCGGCGGCGTTGCGGCGATCGACGTTGACGCGCCGCGACCAGGGTTACGCGCTGTTGCCGACGCTGCTGCAATACCAGATACCGTTGTGGCCCGAGCGCCTGTTGACCCGCGACGACGCCGCCGAAATCGAGCGCCTGGTCCGCAGCCGCAGCTGGCTGCGGACGGCCCAGCGCTGATATTCCAGTGCGCTGTGCGCGGCCCCCGGGATCTGGATGGCCGTGCGCAGGTGGCCGATTGTTTCGGAAAAGTCTTCGGAGGCAAGCCATTTGGCGCAGCTGCGGCTGCGGACCAGGCGCTCGATTTCGGCGGCGTCGTCGCGGGTCAACAGGCGCTCGGGCCACAACCAACT